>CALZLE010000409.1 GCA_945788205.1 uncultured Desulfuromonadales bacterium | reverse complement strand
GTAGAATATGCGCTCGATAAGAAGGGGTTTAACCTCAAGCTGCTCGATGTCCGTGAGCTTTCTTCATTGACCGATTATCTGCTGCTGGTTTCGGGGCGTTCCGATCGTCAGGTTCAGGCGATTGCCTAAAATATCAAACTGGAATTTAAAAACCAGCAACAGGAATTGCCGCTGGCGACTGAGGGCCTGGATCAAGGCCGTTGGATTTTACTCGACTATGGTGAATTCATGGTGCACGTGTTTCAGGAGCCGGTTCGTGATTTTTACGATCTGGAGGGACTTTGGAGCGAGGCTCCTGAAGTGCCTCTGGAGAGAACCGAGGCTTAGATGAAGCTGCGGCTGGTCTGTGTCGGTAAACTGGCAGAGGCTTGGCAGCGAGAGGCGGCCTGTGATTATGCCGGTCGCCTGCAACACTATTTCCCGTTGGAAATTGTTGAGCTGAAAGAAGAAAAGGGCGGCCGTAAAGGGGATACCGCCGGCCTTCTCAAGCGAGAGGGTGAGCGGATTCTGGCAAAGGTTCCGGCGAGCTCTTTTTTGATTGTTCTTGACGAACGGGGTCGCAGTATCGGCTCTGAGCAATTGGCAAAACGGCTGGACGATGAAATGTTGCATGGCGGCCGTGACTGGTGCTTGGTCATCGGTGGTCCGTACGGCCTCGACCAGGATGTCCGTCAGCGGGCAGATTTAATGTTATCGTTATCGAAAATGACCTTTACCCATCAGATGGCACGACTGTTTTTACTGGAGCAACTTTACCGGAGTGGTACCATTCTGCGGAATGAACCTTATCATAATCGTTAGTTTTAGGACTGAAGTAGTAGGAGGCTCGATCGTACGATGGACGAAGAAGAATTGCAGGAAATCCGTAATAACTTGTTGAAAATGCGTGAAGAAGTTCTGGAAGAGGCAGACAAGGCTTATGCCGCATCTCAGTCTCTCGGAAAAGATGGCGTTCCTGATATTGGCGATATGTCGTCGAACAGCTATAATCAGGAAGTACTGATGAATCTCAGCGAAGCTCAGCGGAGCCGTGTGCGTGACATCGATGCTGCTCTTGAGCGGATGGATCAGAATGTATACGGCCTCTGTGCCCGTTGCGAAGAGGAAATTCCGACCAGACGTATGGAAGTACGGCCGTTTTCTCGTTATTGCGTTGATTGTAAATCTGAAGTTGAAAAGTTTGGTGAATAAACAACCTCTGATCGCCCTTTTAATTTGTGCAGTCTGGAGATGCCGATGATTGTCGTTGCACTGTTCATGTTTCTGTTTATTGCTTTTGCCCTCGGGTTTCTTTATTTCTGGGGGATCAATCCGGGTGAAGTCACAGTTTTTCTGACCAGCGAGCAGAGTTTTACCCTGCCAACTGCGATCATGATGATCTGCGTTCTGCTGATCGGTTTGCTGCTCGGTAACAGCGTCCACATTTTCAGTTCGCTGGTGCATTCGTTGAAGCATTGGCGGGGTGGTCGACGGCTGAAAAAGGCAGAAGAGATCGGTACCGTCTATCGTAGTGCGGTCGGTCGCCTGCTCTCCGGCGATCTGAAAAAAGCGCGGACCTTGCTGAAAAAGGTCATCGACCGCGATCCTCGCCGGGTTGATGGTCACTTGGCGCTGGCCAGCGTTGCTGAACAGGAAGGGAATATCCAGGAAGCGATTGATTTGCTGCAGAAAGCGCGCAAACTTGATCCAAAAGGGCTGGAAATTCTGTTTAAGTTGGCAGCAACATTCCAGTCTGCTGGACGGCGCGAAGAGGCGATGGGTGTTTACAAGGAGCTGCTTGCCAGTGATGCGGAAAACCGCAAGGCAATGCGCGCTTTGCGTGAGCTGCAGGTTGAACTAAGCAGTTACGAGGACGCTTTGGCATTGCAGAAACGGATCGTAAAAGCGACCTCTTCTGGCCCTCGTGGTGATGAAGAAAAACAGACCTTGTTGCAGCTGCGTTATGAGGTTGCCCGCAGTGCTCTTGAGCAGGGCGAAGCTGATAAAGCTGCCGAGGCCTGCCGCGATATGGTTAAGCAGGATGCTAGTTTTACCCCCGCACGCGTTACCCTTGGGGATGCGTATCGTAAGCTTGGCCGTGATGCAGATGCCGTCAGAGTCTATCAGGAAGGCTATAAGGCACTAAAAAAGAGTATTTTCCTGGCTCGGCTGGAAGATCATTATATCGGTGCCGAAGATCCCGCAGCGCTCCTCTCTTTCTACCGTAGCCGCATGCAGGAAGACAGTGGCGACCTGCTGTTGAAGCTCTATCTCGGTCGTCTTTGCCTGCGTTTGGAAATGGTCGATGAAGCCCTGCAGCACCTGACCGATCTGGAGACTACCGGTATCGATTTCACCAAGTTGCATCTGCTGCTGGCGGAGGCACATCGCCGTCGTAATAAGATCGATCAGGCCGTGGTGGAATATCAGCGTGCTCTCGGTATCGACAGTCATCTTTCCCTCGGTTTTGTCTGTGAAGAGTGCAATGCCCTGTTTGAAGAGTGGCAAGGCCGGTGTTCGGAATGTAAAGCCTGGGATTCCTTGGTTTTGCCAGAACGCAAGCAGATTCAGGACGCCAAGCTGGTTGAAGCTCCGAAGGCGATTCCTCACGGGCAACGGGAGGCTTAAGCGTGGCGACAGCACCGGTTGCGCTGGTTATTCTGGATGGTTGGGGGATCAGCGAAACTTGTGAGGCCAACGCTGCCTGTCAGGCATCTACACCGACGATGGATGCCCTGCGCAATGAGTGGCCGAATACGCGACTCGGAGCCTCCGGGCGTGATGTTGGGTTGCCCGATGGGCAGATGGGCAATTCTGAGGTCGGCCATTTGAACATCGGTGCCGGGCGAGTGGTCTACCAAGACTTGACTCGTATCAGTCTGGCAATTGAAGACGGCAGCCTGTTCGAAAATAACGCGCTTAAAAGACTCTGTCAGCGACTGGTCGATAGCAGTGGTAAGCTGCATCTGCTCGGCCTGCTTTCTGATGGCGGAGTGCATTCCCATAATACACATCTTTATGCGCTGGTGCGGATGGCTAAACGGCTTGGCGTTAAGGATGTCTGCATTCATGCCTTCCTCGATGGTCGCGATACCCCTCCCAGCAGTGGCGCCGATTACCTTGATCAGCTCGAAGCTGAGCTGGCCGAGATCGGGCTCGGTCGTGTCGCGACGGTGACTGGCCGCTATTGGGCGATGGATCGCGATAATCGTTGGGACCGGGTCGAGAAAGCCTACCAAGCAATGACGGCCGGTATCGGCCAGCAGGTAGCAACATCGGCTGAAGCAATTCAAGCGGCTTATGCAGCCAAGCAGACTGATGAGTTTGTCGAGCCTTGGGTGGTCGGAACCGGTGGGACCATCGATGATAATGATGGTGTGCTATTTTTCAATTTTCGCGCTGATCGTGCTCGCGAGATGACTCGCGCTTTGACGCAAACCGACTTCGAAGGTTTTACCCGCACAAAAACACCGCAATTGGTCGATTACGTCTGTTTGACCGAGTATGACGAAAGCTTCGGATTACCGGTCGCTTTTCCACCGGAAACCTATCCCGACATCCTTGCCGAAACCGTCTCCAAGGCAGGGCTCAAGCAGCTGCGGATCGCGGAAACTGAGAAGTATGCTCACGTCACTTTCTTTTTTAATGGCGGTGTTGAGCATGCTTGGGAAGGTGAAGATCGGGCTTTGATCCCTTCCCCGCAAGACGTTGCAACCTACGACCAGAAACCAGCGATGAGTGCTGTTGAGGTCACCGATGAAGTGGTCAAGCGGATTGAATCAGAGCAATATCAACTGATTATCCTCAATTACGCCAACCCAGACATGGTCGGCCACACGGGTGTCCTCGATGCGGCGATTGAAGCAGTCGAGACGGTTGATGGCTGTCTGGCCCGGGTCGTCGATGCGCTGTTAAAGGTAGATGGCCGCTTGCTGATTACTGCCGATCACGGCAATTGTGAGCAGATGAGCGATGGCAAGGGTGGCTCCCACACAGCTCACACCAGTAATCCTGTGCCGTTGATTTTTGTTGATGCTGCTCGTAGACAGGCCGAATTGCGTGAAGGAATTCTGGCTGATCTGGCACCGACGATTCTCGATTTACTGGACGTTCCAGTTCCCGCTGCGATGACCGGGCGCTCTTTACTCTAATTCATCACAAGGGAGGGGATGGTGAAATTGCGCCGGAGTTTGTTCTGGTTGTTGACGCAATTGTTGCCCCCGGCCTGTCCCCTCTGTCGCCAAACTTTTCCCCCTTATTGGCAGGACCCCTTCTGCGAGAATTGTCTTGCCGGTTTTCCGCCGCTGCCGCCCGCCCATTGTCCTTGCTGTGCACTTCCATTTATCGCTGCCAGTAATAGTGCGCATCTTTGCGGTCGTTGTGTTGATCGCCCGCCGCCGTTTACAAAGGTTCACACCGTAGGCTGTTTTGACAGTTTATTGCGGGACGCGATTCATCAGTTTAAATTCAACCAGCAGATCGGTTTGGATCGCCCCCTTGGAACCATGCTGAATAGCTCTTTGCCGGTCGATTCCGAATTTGATCTGATCGTGCCGGTCCCCTTGCATACCCGCCGCCTTCGGCAGAGGAGCTATAACCAATCACTATTGTTGGCGCGCGAACTGACCCGTCTGCGGGGCTTTCCGTCGGTTGCTGATTTGCTGATTAAAACCGAGGAGACGGTATCTCAACAGGATCTGTCAGCTCGAGATCGCGAGCGGAACTTGAGCAAAGTTTTTCAGGTGCTGAGACCATTGCAGGGAGAAAGAATTTTACTGGTTGATGATGTTATGACCACCGGCTCGACCGTTCGAGCTTGTAGTCAGGTTCTGTTGGCGGCAGGAGGCAAAGAGGTTGAAGTGGCCGTCGTTGGGCGCGCCTGATTTTATCTGCATGGGAAGCATTAAAAAGTTTTCTCAAAAGCTTGCCGAGTGATATAGTCAAAAGGTTCTAATTGTTTTGATCTTCTTTTTCGGGGGTCTACATGAAGACCAACTTCCACCGACTGCTCGCCGAATATCCTCTAGAAACTCTGCTGGAAACCATTCCGACCGGTTTATTCCTGGTCGACACCAATCTGAAAATCGTCTACTGGAACGTCGAAGCAGAACGGATTACCGGCTTCTCTGCCGCTGAGGCGGTCGGCAGTCACTGTTCCTTTCTCGAAGGGATCCCCTGCGATGAAAAGTGTGGGCTTTTCTACGGAAAGATTCAAAAACCGGTGATCGGTATCAGTTGCTCGGTGCAGCACAAGAACGGTCAACGGGTCGAATTGACGAAAAATGTCGACCTGCTCAGAGATGAAAGTGGTCAGGTCATTGGCGGAATAGAGGCTTTCGTCGATATCAGCCGACTAAAAAAATTGGAAACCAGCTTGCGCGGCGAGGTTGAAGATCGGACTCGGGAGTTAGAGTTGGAAAAGGCTGCTCTGCGTTCGGTGCTCGATGGAATGACCGATCCGGTTTATATCTGTGACACCGATTTCCGCATCACGTTCACCAACCGCGCTATGCAAGATATTTTTGGCGACATCAGCGGAGAGCTCTGCTACCAGGCATTACATCAACTGGATGCTGTCTGTGAAGGTTGCCCACTTGCAGAGGTTTTGTCTGGAGAGGTTATTTATCGTGAACGCAATCTCGATGTGACCGGAAAAACCTATGAAATCGTTCATTCTCCCTACCCCGTGGTGGAAAAACCGACGCACAAGCTTGGCGTGTTTCGCGACATCACCGAACGTAAAGCTGCTGAGCGTCGCTTGCAACAGGCGAATCGCGAGTTGGACGCTTTTGTTGCGACTGTTTCTCACGATCTGCGCTCCCCGCTCACCCCGCTGATCGGTTTTGCCGAGTTGCTGGAGGATCGCAGTGCTGATCAATTGGATGCTATTGGTCTGGAAGCATTGTCTGAGATCAAACTGACCGCGACAAAAATGAAAGATTTATTGGAAGATCTCTTGACGCTGGCGCGGGTCGGGCAGCTGAAAAATCCAGCGCAACGGGTTGATGTCACCCGCGTTGCCGAAGATGTGATGCTGGAATTGGCAGACAAGGTCGTAGGGCGGCAAGCCAAGGTTAAAATTTTACCGTTGCCTGATATCCGTATCCCCGAGTCACTGCTGGCCGACCTGTTTCGCAATCTATTGGGTAATGCTCTAAAGTACGCTGCCAAAAAAGATCCGCATATCGAAATTACCGGAGAATCATTTACAGATCGAGTTCGCTATCAGGTTATTGATCATGGGGCGGGAATTCCGGTTGACGAGGAGGATGAGATTTTCGAGCCTTTCCGTCGTGGTAGTAGCAGCAAAGGGCTTCAAGGTAGCGGGATCGGTTTAGCAACAGTGGCAAAAATTGCTCGGGTCTATGAAGGCTCAGCTTGGGTGGAAGAAACCCCTGGCGGTGGAGCGACCTTCATCGTTGAGCTCTGTCCGCCGGAAAACTAAACAGCCTATAGATATTGATAAATTAAAAGCGACGTTACCGCATGTCTCTTATTTGATCATATCCGTCCCCCTGTTTTTATCTCTCCAGCATTTTTTAAACCTTTCTGGATTAAATATGAAGTAATTATAGGGACTCACCATTGACAATGGTGGATTAGCTGGGGAGAATTGGAAATACAACTAAAATTGTGTTGGTTGTTTTTCGAATGGCACTTTCAACGATTCTTTCTGACATGGAGGAGATGGATGAAAAAACCAGTAATTCGATTGGCTGTTTGTCTGTTGGCAATTTGCTCACTACTGCTGACAACGACTTTTGTCACTCAGGCTGATGCAGCACCTAAGTATCGTTGGAAGTTGGCCCAGACGTGGGGTACCGGCTTTCCGATTTTTGGTGACGCGGTTATTAAAATGGCTGATATGGTCAAGGAAATGTCGAATGGTGAGATGGAAATCCGCATCGACTCATCAAATAAGCACAAGGCCGCTTTTGGTATCCTTGATATGGTTAAGGCCGGTCAGTATGAGATGGGTCATTCCGCTTCATATTACTGGAAAGGAAAGGATAGGAATACCCTGTTTTTCACCACAATGCCGTTCGGTATGATTGCTCCTGAGCAATACGCCTGGTTCTATTACGGCGGTGGTATGGAACTGATGAAGGAAGTGTATGACAGGCACGGTGTCTACTCTTATCCTGGCGGCAACACCAGCAACCAGATGGGTGGTTGGTTCCAGAAAGAGATAAAAAGCCTGGCAGATTTAAAAGGTCTGAAAATGCGGATTCCCGGTTTTGCTGGTGAAGTTCTGGCCAAACTCGGGGTTGTCGTCACCAATATCGCACCGGGGGAACTTTACACGGCTCTCGATCGCGGTACGATCGATGCCCTTGAATGGGTCGGCCCGTCGCTCGACCTGAACATGGGCTTCCACAAGATTGCTCCTTACTACTACACTGGCTGGCATGAGCCGGCAACAGAGCTGCAATTTATGGTCAACAGCAAGAAGTTTGATGCTTTGCCGAAGCACCTGCAGGCCATTGTCGAAACGGCGATGAAGTTGGCCGCCTATGATATGTATGCACGCTCCTACAATGATAGTGCTGAAAACTGGGACAAGATTGCGGCTGACTATCCGAACGTCAAGATCAAGACTTTCCCAAAAGAAGTTATCGCTGCAATGAAGGCTGAGAATGATAAGCTGCTCAAGGAAACTGCCAGTAAAGATCCAGTCTTCAAGAAAATTTATGATGCGCAAACTGCTTATATGAAGAAAGCTCGGCGGTGGACGGAAATTTCTGATTATGCATATTTGAAAGATAACCTCGAGTAAAACCTATGTTCCGATTGCAAAAGAGCTCCCGGTCGTATTTTCGGGAGCTCTTTTGCCGTTTACTCTTAGTCTGGCAGGATGATTATGCTGTTAAAAACTGAACGAGTTTTGGATCGTTTTTCCGATTACGTTGGCTGGGTCGCGGCGGCAATGATGCTGGTGATGTTAGTTAATGTTTTTTACGATACGATCATGCGTTATTTTTTCCGTTCCGGGTCGATCGCTCTGCAAGAGCTGGAATGGCATGTGTTCTCAGTGGTTTTTCTTTTCGGGATTTCCTACGCATTAAAAACCGAAGGCCATGTCCGGGTTGATATTCTGTACGATCGCTTCAGCCCCCAATGGAAAGCTGTTGTTAACATTTTAGGCACCCTTGTTTTTCTGGTTCCTTTAGCTGT
>CALZLE010000408.1 GCA_945788205.1 uncultured Desulfuromonadales bacterium | reverse complement strand
TCGAAATTGCGGGAACATCTCAATCTGATTGGGCGGGATAAGTTCGAGCAGCTGTTTGGCACCGGGGAGAAGCCGCTGCTGGAAAATGAGGATTTGACCCCCTATCAGGCGCTGCTGCCGGAGTTGAACCGGTTTCATTTCAAATCGCTGGCGATGGTGCCGGTCAGTCTCAACGGCAAACTGGTTGGCAGCCTTAATCTGGCTGATTCCTCGCCCCAGCGCTTTCATCCCGGCTACAACCCGATCCACCTGGAGCGGCTGGCGGTTAAAGTGTCGCTGTTTCTTTCCAATGTGACCGCTCATGAAAACCTAAAGTATCTTGCCTTTCACGACCCTCTGACCGATCTGCATAATCGTCGGGCGATGGAGCAGACCCTGGAGCGTGAATTCGCTCGAGCACAGCGGTATTGTTCTCACCTGTCGCTGGGCTTTCTTGATCTCGATCTGTTCAAGCCGGTCAACGATACGTACGGACATGATTGTGGTGATGCGTTGCTGAAATATCTGGCCGACGGCATGTTGCTGATGAGCCGTCAGTCCGATATGGTAACCCGTTTGGCCGGCGATGAGTTTGTTCTCTTGTTGCCGGAAACGGTTCAGTCGCAGGCGCAGATTCTGCTGCAGCGGATGGCAGACAAGTTTTACCAGCAACCGATGGAGTGGCAGGGGGAGGAGATCGCCATTCGGGTCAGTTTCGGGATCGCATCGGTGATGGAAGATAATGTCGCTTCGGCGGAAGAGTTACTGAAGCTGGCTGATGAACGCCTGTATCAGAAGAAGAGGGCGCGTAAGACTGATGGCTGAAACTGTTTTTGCCGATCCGCAGGCGTTGCGTAAACTGCTGACGACCAAGATGCCCTTCGGTAAACATGCCGGGCGACTCCTGGTCGATCTGCCGGAACCGTACGTGGTCTGGCTGGTTGGTAACAATTTACCGAGTGGCGAACTTGGCCGCCAGTTGTTGGAAATCTATGAAATCAAAGTCAATGGCCTGGAGTCGATGTTGCGGCCGTTGCAGAAACAGATCAATCGATGAAAACTCTTCCTTGGTCGACGGACCATCCCCCTTTAATGCTGGCTCCAATGCAGGGGCTGACCAACGATGCCCTGCGTGGTTACTTTATCGAAACGGTTGCCCCCGATCTGGTGTTTACCGAATTTGTCCGGGTACAGCAACAGTCACGCAAGCGGGTCGCCAAAGCCGAGTTGGCCGAAATCGGTGCGCATGACTCACAGGTCCCACTTGTTGTGCAGTTGATCGGCCACAATGCCGAGGCCTTGGCTGATGCTGCGGTGCGTGTGCAGGAGGTGGGCTGTCAGCATCTGAACCTGAATCTCGGCTGTCCTTACGGGCGGATGACCACTGGGGCGACTGGTGGTGAACTGCTGCGCGACCCAGGCAAGCTGGTAGAATTGTTGACCTCGCTGCGGCAGGCGATCAGCGGCAGTTTTTCGGTCAAGTGCCGGTCGGGTTACGACGATCCGCAGCAGATTTTTCAACTGTTGCCGATCTACGAAGAGTGCCGCCTCGATTACCTGATTCTGCACCCGCGCACGGTTGAGCAGAAATATGCTGGCCGGGCCGATCACGAACTGACCGCCGAAGTTGTGCAACGGACTGCGCTTCCAGTGATCGCCAATGGTGACATCAATGATGCCGAAACGGGACAACGATTGTTGGCAGAGACTGGCGTTGCCGGTTTGATGCTCGGTCGCGGAGCGCTGGCTGATCCGCTGTTGTTTCGGCGAGTTCGTGGCGAACTGCCCACGCAGGTTGATGAAGTACAACGTCGGCAGGAATTGAGCCGATATTTATCGGTGTTATTGCCGCTTTATTTGGAACGGTTCTGCGGTGAGCGGCAGGCGCTGATGAAACTGAAGGATTTGCTTAATTTCATTCCTGATGAGAGCCTGAAACGCGAGTTTGGAAAGTTGAAACGAGCCAACTCTGCCGCTCGTTTTCAGCTGCTGCTTGGGCAGCTGACTGGCTGAGTCGTAATCATCTCTACAGTAAGTTCTGCCCTGTTGTCGTCGCTACCAACTTCCCATGTTTGACCCCCTTGGTTCCGATCAGCTCATCGGCAATCCGTTTAACGCGACGGGCTGCTCCCTTGATCACCACAACTTCAAGGCAGTGGTTGTGGTCGAGGTGGATATGTAAGGTTGAGACAATCTCTTCGTGATGGGAGTGTTGGTGTTCGGTCAGTTTGTCTGATAGGTCGCGAGTGTGATGGTCGAAGACCAGAGTTACGGTGGCGATGGTCTGCTGATTGTCGTCGGCCCACTCTTTTTCGACCAGGTCGGCACGAATTAAATCGCGGATCGCTTCCGAGCGATTGACGTAACCTTTTTCGTTGATCATTTCGTCAAATTGGGTCAGCAAGCGTTCGTCGATGGAAATCCCAAAACGGGTCAGGTCGGCCATAAAATATCCTATCGAAATAAGGCACCAGATCAGAGAAAAAATCTAACATTCAGCATGAGAATAATACCTAGAAATTGGTTTAACACATGCTGTTCAACAGGACAAGAAACTAACAAAGATTGCTATTGTTTGGCAGCTTTGTCCACAGGTTGGCCACAGCCATCCCAACAAGATGTGGTGTCTCATTAGAAATAAATCTACAAGATATAGTGTTTTTGTCTTTTGACATCAGGATATCTTGTGATAGCCTCGTTCCCAATGCTCATTAATGCAATGCTGCTGTTGATGCTTTTCTACGGGGAAGCAAATTGCTTTTTATTCTTATGAGATCGCTTGGTCTTTTGGGAGGTTTGGTGTGATTGAGTTTATCCGCAAACGGGATGGTCGGCTGGTACCATTTGAGGAGCAGAAGATTGCTCAGGCGATCATCAAGGCGGTGCAGGCTGTCGATGGCACCGACATGCAAAAAGCAGCCGATATCACCCGTCAGGTCGGCGGCATCCTTTCGGTCCTTTACAAGGAGGATCGGGTTCCGACCGTCGAGAATGTTCAGGATTTAGTTGAGAAAATTCTGATCGAAAACGGCCACGCCAAAACAGCTAAAGCTTATATTCTCTACCGGAAGCAACACGAAAGTCTGCGTCAGACCAAGGAGTTCATGAAGGAGTCGATCGAAGCGATCGATTCTTACCTGGTACGTGAAGACTGGCGGGTCAACGAGAATGCCAACATGGGCTATTCGCTGCAGGGCTTGAACAACCACATCGCTGCCAATATCACCAGTAATTACTGGCTCAATAAAATCTATCCGGATGCGGTTGCCAACGCCCACCGTGAGGGAAGTTTCCATATCCACGACCTGGGGATGCTGTCGGTCTATTGTTGCGGCTGGGATTTGAAGGATCTGCTGCTCAAAGGTTTTACTGGTGCTTACGGCAAAATCCAGAGCGGCCCACCGAAGCACTTCCGTAGCGCGCTCGGACAGATCGTCAATTTTTTCTACACCCTGCAGGGCGAAGCGGCTGGAGCACAGGCGTTTGCTAACTTCGATACTTTGCTGGCACCCTTTATTGCTGCCGATCAGCTGTCTTATGCTGAG
>CALZLE010000407.1 GCA_945788205.1 uncultured Desulfuromonadales bacterium | reverse complement strand
TATCTGAATCAACATGTCTCGGACCTGCTTGAGACTTGTAAAGAGACTATCAATAGGCGGCGGGGCACCATCTTTGGAGCGAACCAGACTGGTGACCGGTTCAAAATGTTGTTGCAGCCTGCGAGGCAATACCTGGGATTCCCCAGTCAATTCTTCAGGAGAGGAAAAGGAGGGGATTTTAGAAGGTGTAGAACCCTTTTGATCTTCCTCCTCCAATGCAGGAGGCGGCTTTATCAACCTGGTGTTCTGGGCAACTGCCCGCAGAAACCTCAGTAGTGGACTTTCCGGCCCAACCAACCGATCAATGGTTTCAACTGTTTTTCCGATCCCAGTCGGCTTTCTCAATATCACGTTATCCAGCAGGTTCTGCCATTCCTCCTGGTAATCTGCAAAGTACAGTTTCTGCAGATCATCGTGCAGTCGTTCCAGATCGTTGGCCTTCATGGCAGCCTGATTTTCCAGTACCCAATTCTGAGCAATGGCCTGCCGGATATATTCAAGCCCCTTTTGTTTGAAATATTCGCTATACCCATTGTAGGTGTAAAAACCTGGAATCTTAATCGATTTGAGATCTGCTCCTCTGCCCCTGGTCGAAAAAACAAGCTCACCATCAGGGCCAAGAGCATCAACCAAATGAAAATCAAAGGTATGCTTTGCCAGGATTTCGCTTTTTAATTGAGTATATATCTGCAGAACTAGAGGGATGGAATTTAATAAAGCCCGTGCCCGTGAGACAAGCGTATCGTCGAGATCGATCGGTTCGAATCTCTCTTTGAAAAGATTTTCTGTATGTTGTACTAAATCGGCCTGAAGCTGCGGTTCCCTTGCATAAGTCGTCTGCCAGTTCAAGCTAATCCAATCCCTGATAATGTCGAGGTCCATTTTTTCAGGCATTCCCATCATCAGATAGACCATCAGTAGATTATAAAGAGCTTCGAAATCGTCAGTACTTTTATTCCATATTCTCACTCCAAACGAGCGCTCCAGCGACTGCTCCAGATCATCTTTGATGACTGGCAACAGATGCTTTTCAAGCAATTGCCTGTAGACTCGATCAGCACTTGCGGCAAGCTTTTCTCCCTGGTAAAGACCGAACCCCATCCAGAGGGAAGGTTTGTCATAAACCATTCTCGCCTGCAGTAGCGCGTTCAACCGCCCCACGACTGAGCGAACATCTCCGCTCACAAAGTCTGTTTGATTCTGAGTTTCAAGTAATTGCTCGACATGAGAGGAAAAATCCTCCATGGCATTCTTGTTCTGGTTAAAACTGACAAACCAAAACAGAATCATGATCGATGCAGCCAGTACCACCGCACCATAGGTCATTACATCTCTTAGCTTTTGTCGACGTTCCAAGGACGGATCAACTCCGGCAAGAGCCGACTCAGGAAAAACGACCTCCCGCAACAAGCGGGTGATAAAATAACTTTTACCTCGCCCACTCAGGAGAGGTGCACTCTGCCGATCAAGACCATAGGCTTCGGCCATTACGCCCATGACCCGATCGATTGGAGTCCCTTCCTGGGTGCCGCTCGTTAAATAGACTCCGCGCAGCAGTGGTTCAGCCTCAAAACCGCTTTGACCGAAAGTGATGCGTAACAGTTGCATCATGCCTGACTTCAGCATGGCTATTTGGCTGGGAAAATTGAGTACCTGGCTACGGCGCAGCAGGTCGTTCTCATCCTGCATCCGTTTATAAACCCTGGTTTGCAGCCTTCCCAGCAATTGGTCAAAATTGGATTCGAAACTGCTGATATGCGTCTCTACCTGTCCTGCTTCGACATCGGGAAATGTTTCTCCCCAAACCTGCTGCCGCTCTTCTTCATCAAGATCTCCGAAAAAATCTGTAAACCCGGCCACCAGGTCGCACTTGGTAAAAACCATGTAAAGGGGGAAACGAATTCCAAGTTTGTCATAGAGCTCGAGGACTCGTTGCCGCAGGACTTTGCCGTACTCAGCTAGTTCTTCTTGCCGCCATTGCAGCAGATCATCGAGCCCCATCGTCACGACAACACCGTTAATCGGCCGGCGGGGACGGTATTTCTTAACGAGTTCAAGAAAGCCCTGCCAGCCAGCCTCGTCCACGGGTCTGTGGCTATCCTGAGTTGCGTACCTGCCAGCGGTATCAAGGAAAATGGCGTCGTCGGAAAAAAGCCAATCGCAATTACGGGTGCCGCCCACCCCCTCTACCGGTTCGCTGCCCAGCTTGTCCGAAAGTGGAAAGGTAAGGCCGGAATTCAAGAGAAGAGTTGTTTTGCCAGATCCAGGCGCGCCGATAATAATGTACCAGGGCAGTTCGTAAATATACTGTCGATCTCTTCGACCTTTCGAACGGGTTTCTTTGAGGAGTCGGAGGGCTTGCTCAAACTTTTGGTGTAGTGCAGCTTTCTCCTCTTCCTGAGCGGTCGAAATGGCCTCCTGTTCCCGATCCGGTTGCTCGGCAGCGGCAAGATCGGCAATTAACTGTTTATCTGTCTTGCTTGCTCGTATCTGTTTGACAACAAGAAATACGACCCAGAGCACCACAATGACCAGAATTCCCAGAAGCCTGTTGAACTGGGATTCCAACAGGACCCTGCCTTTGATCCCGATCATTGGTCCGGCGAACCATATCAGCCCGCAGAGTGCAGCAATCCCGACACTCTGGATGAACAGTTTATTTTTCAGAAAACCAATCAACGCTTTCATTTCTCACCTTATCCGAATATCGATTCGGCGGTTGCGCGCCTTTCCCTCAATCGTATCGTTTGTGGCAATGGGATCTGTAGCCCCCATCCCCTCGAAACTCATTCTGTCCTGCAAAGGGGCATATCCGTTTAAAATATTGGCGACGTTCCTGGCGCGAGCCTGCGACAGATGCCAGTTGGAAGGAAATCTGGCTGAAAAAATCGGTGAACTGTCTGTGTGCCCGAAAACGACGATACGTGAACGATCTTTTTGCAGCTCCAGGGCTATCTTTTCCATCATGGGCATATAGCTGGCCTTAATCTGTGTGCTCCCTGAAAGAAATGCGTTGAGAATGCGCAACAGATTATTATCAACAACTTCAACCTGGGAGTTGGCTCTCTCCTCTGCGAGGAGGCTCCTGAACCGCTCTGCTCGGGTGATGGTTTCCGGCCTGGCAATCGGTTGCGGAGTCTTTCTGATCGCCGACTCCTGCCTGGCCAGGACGCCGAGCTGTTCAAATACCCGATCCGAACGATGATTAACAGCATAGGCAAAACCTAAATAGATCAACATCAATAGGGAACCTATGATCAGCGCAAAAACCCAAACCGGCAGATGCTGGACAATTGGGTTGCGGAGGTTTCTCAATCCCTGCCATTGGATGGAAAGAGATTGTTCCCCTCGATCTTTCGAACGCTGGATAATCAGGAACAGCTCCTGACGTAACTGCTCGGTTTGGCGAAGCCCATTCGCCTCAAGGCGATATTTACCCTCAAATCCGAGAGACAAACAAAGGTAGGCCAGCTCAATCAAGGCGATATTGCGGGTAGGCTGTTGGGTCAAGTGACTGACAATATGAAAAAATTTTTCCCCACCCCAGGCTTCCTTATGAAACTGAATGAGAAGACTGTTGTGCCCCCAGTCACTTTCCCCTCCCCAAGGGGTGTTGAGAACCGTTTCATCAATCAAGGCACAGAGAAAATAACTGGCGGTCCGAGTCTGGGCTGAGGATATCCCTCTTTGTTGGGATTTGCTCTCAAAGGTACGTATTGCCTCATTCAGGCGGTTCTGTAGATCATCAATATTCCGGCAGACTGGAAGGTTGCGCAGTTGAGAAACCATTGAGAGAAGCGGAAGGGCAATTTCGACCAGTGGGCTTGATCCGGTCATGACCTCCGGCGGCATCCGTGTTTCCGGCCCGACTGGTTCGCCTCGCTGGGGAGGCGTTCCAAAGCGGCTACGTCCACCAGGCATTGGCCGTATTATGGTCTTGTCATCATCACCAGACGTTGGTGGAGGAAACTTTTCGGCCATATGTCACCCCACGCTCTTAATAGCCCAGAATTCCAGTTCAAGCCCCGGAAATTCGCCTCCAATATGAAAAGCGAAACCACCCGAGGTCAGAATTTTATCCCAGAGTTCGCTCTGTTTGTTCAATTCGAAATATGTGAAGCCCATGTGGTAGGGAATCTGGCGGGGGGCCACAGACAGGGGTTGGATGGCAATACCGGGCAAGGCGGCCCGAAC
>CALZLE010000406.1 GCA_945788205.1 uncultured Desulfuromonadales bacterium | reverse complement strand
GGCGAGCATCGGCATTGCGACTTATCCAGCTGAAAGTGAAGATCTTGAGACGTTGCTCAAACTCGCCTCCAGCGCCAAGAACTTTGTCAAAAAACAGGGTGGTAACAATTTCCAGTTTTCCAGTGATGACATCAGCAAGATGTATGAAAAACGGTTGCGGGTCGAGACTCAACTCCGGCGCGCAATCGAGGGTAATCGATTTGTTTTGCATTATCAGCCGAAAGTCGATTTGCAGACGGGCGCTATCAGGGGAGTAGAAGCTCTGATCCGCATGCAGACAGACACCGACCTCGTTTATCCGGACGATTTTATCCCGGTCGCAGAAGAGACCGGAATGATCGTCGCTATCGGTAAATGGTGCCTGACAGAAGCGTGCCTCCAGCTCAAGCAGTGGCATGATTCAGGGAAGGCTCCTATCAATATGTCGGTTAACCTTTCAGCCAAACAGTTTGTGGATAGCGATTTTCTCGAGTCAGTCGAGAAAATTATCAAGATGAGCAAGATTGATACGAAATACCTGACTCTGGAGCTCACGGAAAGTATCTTGATGGATGATATCGAGAATAAGATCAAGCTGCTTCACGGCCTGAAGGCTCTCGGCGTAAAGCTCTCGATTGATGATTTTGGTACTGGCTATTCGTCGCTGAGCTATTTGCGGAAATTGCCGGTTGATGAGTTGAAAATCGATCGCTCCTTTGTCACCGATGTTGGCAATCATTCGGACATTCAGGCGATCGCAGCGACCATTATTTTTCTGGCAGACAGCCTGAATTTATCGACTGTTGCCGAAGGAATTGAACAACAGGGAGAGCTCGACTTTTTAAAGAGGCAGGGTTGTCAGCAATATCAGGGTTTTTATTTCAGTCGCCCAGTTCCAAGTGATGAAATATTCAAGCTGTTGACATAGCGCTTTATTCTTCGGATTTGACGACCATAATACCGCTAACTCCAGGAATCAGCTTGCCATCTTTGTTGCTGAATTTTGCTTTGATTTTGCGCAGTCCGCTGGCGGGATCAACCACCGGGCTGATAAAGGCAATAGAGGCCTTTTTGCTGATTGGTTCCAAGCCTGTCTGAAATTGTAACTCAACCTCTTGTCCCAGCTTTAATCGTTGACTTATGCCGAGCTCCACGTTGGCGACGAAATAACCACGCGACGTATTGACCAGTTGCACCAGTTCGGTGTCAAGTTCGCAGTTTTCGCCGACTCCCGTTTTGATCTCGGCAATAACCCCGGCAAAAGGTGCTCGCAAGGTTCTTTTGTGGAGCTGTTTTTTCGCAATGTCGAGTTCAATCATTTCCCGTTTTTCAGCGTCCTGCAGGCGCAGCAGTTCGACTTCGGCCAGAGCATATTCAAGCTCCTGATTCTCGACATCTTCCCGTGGAATTGAGCCGGTCGATTCGTACAACTCTTTGGTGGCAGCCAAGTGACTTTTAAGCGTCTGTAGCTGTTTCGAGACAGCGGTGATTTCAGTTTTGCTCTCTGCCAGCAATTGACGGCGTTTCATTTCCAGCGTTTCTGACTGCTGATTCAGCTCCAGAAGCGCCTGCCATTGCTTGACCTTATCGCCCTCTTTGACAAGGATTTTGACCACTTGCCCGGTGACCGGAAGGCCAAGAGTTGAGTCCTTGTATGGTTCGGTGAATCCTGAGACACTGATCTCTTGCGCCATACCGGTTGCCGGGAAGGCTAGCGCAAAAACAACAAGTGCAGCGAAAATTGCGGAATTTATCAAACCGATTTTTTTTGTCACTTGCATCAGCTTATCTCTCCATAATCTCAACGCCGTGGTTCACCAGGATGCTGCCTTTCGACAGTTCCAGCGCAACCAGGGCAGTTTGTAGTTTGACCTTGTTTTTCAGGGCAACCTCAAGAGCGTTGCGGTAATTGTCTTCTTTTTCCAGAACCAATCGGCTGTTACTTTTTCCTGATTTCAGTCTCGCCAGCTCGGCATTGAGCAGCTTTTTCTGTATCTCGACCACATCATTCGCGTAATTCCTCTGCTCGACCGCGCCGGTCACTTTGCTGATACTGGTATCGATGTCGTTGGCCAGTTTGATTTCGATATCTTTCAACGCGAGCAATTGTCGTCTTTTTTCCAGCTGGACTTTACGCAATTCCCCGGCGCTGTCAATCCCGCCCATGAGCGGTATGCGGAATTCCAGGCCGACCGCCCAGGCGTCATATTCTGTTTCCCGGACCTGTTTCCACGAGTCACTACGACTAAAGTCGAGGCCGTTCAGACCGTAGCTTGCATTTAAGTCGAGCTCTGGCCAGCGTTGATTCTTGGCATAGGCGACTTTGATGTCTGCCTGTCTCAGTTGTGCCTGCGTCGCCAGATAGTCGGGTTGTAATTCGAAGGCTGTTTGCATGATCGCAGATCGGTTAAACACAGCAGGCTCGGTTGTGGCGGTATCGGTCGCGACAACATTCAGTGGGCTAGCGTCGGCCTGGATTGCCAGCACCGATCTTAAATTATTGGCCGCCGCCAGATGCTCCTGTCGCGCTTCGCTCAATAATGATTTACGGGAAGCAACCCCGGCCTGTGCTTCGAAAACTTCTGTTTCGGCCATTTTGCCGGTGCGATGACGTTCTTGATTGTCGTGCAGAACTTTATCGGCAATGCGGATCGATTCCTGCCGTAAACTCAGTTTTTCCTGCGCTTCAAAATAGTTCCAGTAAGCGATCACAGCCTGGTTGACCGTCTGCATGATCTCCTGACGGTAATCCTGAAAAGCGACATCTGTTTCCGCTTCGGCAGCATGAATTGCGGCCTTGGTTGTTTTTACCCCGAAATTTTTCAGCAGCGGTTGGCTAAGGCTGACGCCGAGGTACATCTGGTGTTCATTCTCTTC
>CALZLE010000405.1 GCA_945788205.1 uncultured Desulfuromonadales bacterium | reverse complement strand
CTTTGGCCTGGCCCCAGATTGGCAGCCTATGCTGATCACCCGGCTTACCAGAAAATTAGTGACGAGTACCCGAAAGGGGTCCTGTTCTCATCGGGAAGTGTGCTCCACCCTGCGGTGGATCTTGTTGTTCAGATGGGAGCCGGTCGAGTTGTGCTGTGCGGAGCTGATTTTGCTTATATCGGCGGTCTGACTCATGTCAGCGGTAGTGCCCACAGTAGGGTTTGTGGTGACGATGCCAGCCGGCACTGGGTGCTGAATGGTCGTGGCGAAAGGGTTGCCAGTGCGCCCAACCTCAGAGGTTTTTTGCGCGATTTAGAAGACTACATCGCCCGTTGGCCACGGGTCGAATTTATCAATGCCAGTCGTGAGGGCGCTTCGATCGAAGGGACAACTTATCTGGAGCAGGGCGATGGGTAGACTGCAGACAGCATTACAGGAAACGACCGAGGCTTTCCGGCTGGGAATGGAAGGGCTGGCCTCGGAACGGCTAACTCAGTTGATTGATCTCTGGTCAGCCGATTTGAAGAGTTTTCCTGAAGAGACATTGATGCAACTGAATTCACACTTCAACGAACTTTTCGCCGCTCAGTCCCGCAAGGATTTTCTTTATGTAGCGGATTTATTGCAATATGAAATCACACCCCTTTTAGCACTTTCTTCAGATAAATAACGATTTTACCAGGGACGGCATATCGGAGGCATAAATGGAAAATCCCCAAGTTCAAGATCTCGGACCTTTTTTTGAAAATGAACACGGAGACAAGTATCTGTACTCTGTAAACCGTGACTCGTTTTCTAAGCTCTCTGCCAGTGAAATCTATAAAGATTTTTTTGGGGTCGATTTTTTTAAAGAAGACTCTCTCTATCTGGTCGTTGGGACTGATTCTGGTTTGTTGGTCAATTATTTGGTTTCAATAGGCCTCCCGGAGGGGAGCCGCTTTTTGTTTGTAGAGCCTCAAGCGGTTTATGACAGGCTGCACGAAGTTCTCGATCTTAAGGCATTACCTCCGGAAATTTTTATTGCAACGGAGGAAACCTTTGGTGACGCTTTGAAGCAATACCACGGAGCAGATTACGTTGCTGCAGATAAAGCTTTTGCCCAGCGGACCCTCTGCTCTCTGGATGCACATCTGCCTGAATACGTCGAATTACACGCTGATATGCGGGCGGCGATGGATGAAGCCAAATGGATGACTATAAACAGTCTGGGTAATCATGGTTTTGTTCAGCGGCAGCTGGAGAATTTAGCTGGGAATCAGTTTTCGGCAGACTGCTTAAAAGGACTTTTTAAGGGAAGGACAGCGGTTATTCTCGGTGTCGGCCCTTCTTTAGACGAGATTATCCCATGGGTCCAGCAGAACCAGGATGAGCTGGTCATTATTGCGGTAAGCCGAGCGGCCAGGCGGTTGCTGGACGCCGAGATAACCCCCCATCTGCTTGTGTCTATTGACCCTTCTATCCATAGTTTTGATGTCAGCCGGGAAATGCTGGCCTTTGTCGAAGAATCGATTTTTGTTCACTCTCATCACGTCTCCTCGCCGATGCTTGGTCAGTGGACGGGACGCAATCTTTATGTCGGGCGCCGCCTGCCGTGGGATAGTCAATATAACGAAGAAACTATAACTCTTCCCGGTCCGACGGTGACCCAGTTAGCATTTATGCTCGCCATCGAGATGGGTTTTGCCCAGATCGTCTTTGGCGGTGTTGACCTTTGTTTCAGCCGGGAAGGGAATATCTACTCGAGCACAACTCAGGGTCGTGAGTTAGGGGTTCGATTAGGTGATGTCCGCGGCGGTGTTGAAACCAATGGTGGTTGGCGGGCGGAAACAATCCGGGCTTTTTTGCATGGTGCTAGGGTCACTGGTGATATGGCTGCTGAGGCCAATAGGCGGGGCTGTCGCGTTATCAATATGGCGATTGGTGCGATCAAGATGGCAAATATTGATTATTTGCCAATTGAAAAGATTGAGGTCCAGAGCTTTGCTGTGCCAGCGAAAGATGTCCTTTGGCAGGCTCTACCGGAAAATAACCCCGAAACCCAGCAAGAGTATTTTCAAGCAATGTTCAAAGAGTTGGAGCTGGCAGAGAAGGCCTACAAAGAGATTGAATCTTTAGCCAAGAAAGCTCTTCAAGCGAATGTCGTTTTATTTAAACAGCCCGGCGGAAAAAATAAACAAAAAATGGACAGGGTCGAGAAAGAGCTGAATACGACATACGCGTTTTTTTCCAGTTTCGCCAAGCGCTATGGGGTGCTGAACTTTCTGAAGATTAATCGACCCGGTCGCGAAGGCTGGAAGGATCAGGAAGAGGTTATCACTACCGGACGGATCTATTACGAGGCTTATCGGGATATAGCGAATGAAATACGAGGGTTAATAAAGCGGGGCAAAGAATGCTTACAATTACGGCTGATGGAACGTGAAGCGCAGCCGGATGTTGTTTTGTTAACCGAGTTGTGGGGAAAATACAACTTGTTCTCGCGGGCAGAAAAGTTTTCAGAATCACGTCCAGCTTTACTTTCTGATTTAACCAGTGAGCAGCGATCCGCTTTGGATACATTGGTTTCAAAGCATCATAAAATCCTCTCCAGAGAAGAAGACATGGGGGCCAATGCTGTTGCGCAAAAGGACTATTCAAGGTTAAAGGCACAAGCTCTTACTCTGTTTCAACGGCGGGAACGAGATTCGCTAACGGTTGTTGCCTCAGGGCTTGCTGACGATCACGCACCGAAAGGAGAAGCCTTGAGTCAGTTGGTGCATGGCTATCTCGCTGAGTTGGACGGTAATGATGAATCGGCTTTAGAGCTTTATGAAGGTGTGATAGCCGAGCAGGCCGAGTTTGTCCTTGAGGAGGCTCTGATCAGAGTGGCCGCTCTTTCGTTTGAACATGATGATCAGGAAAATCTGTTGTTGGCAATAGAATGCCTGGCTGCTCTTTCTCCCCTCTATGTGACCAAGTATGCAGACTTGTTGTGGGTTTCTGGAGATATTGATCAGGCTTTAGACACTTATGCTGATTATCTGGGGCGTTGTCCGAATGATCTGTTGGCGATGCTGAAATTGGGTCGATATTATTTTGAGCTGGGTTCCAAGGAAGGTGCGCATATGGCCTTTAATTATGTGCTGGAAAGAGACCCGGAAAATAGTACTGCGCAGAAAATGCTCAAAGAAATCGAGCAGCTCGAGGAAAGCGATTAAAAACCGATTTATTCCTAAATATTTTTAAGTTAATCGCCGAAAAGTAGAGTGAAAGGTTAGGGCTGGCAAGAAAGGAGGTGGCGGAAAGAGCGGCCAGGTCCGGCAAATAAGCAAGTAACTCTATAACCCAGGGCAAGGACGCCCGAAAACCAACACTATTTCACGGAGGAAAAATCATGGCATTAACAATTAATACTAACGTCGCTTCGATGAACGCCCAACGTAACCTTGGTAAATCTCAAGGGGCACTCAACAAGTCAATGCAACGCCTGTCTTCTGGTCTGCGCATCAACAGTGCGAAAGATGATGCTGCCGGTCTGGCTATCTCTGACCGGATGACCTCGCAGATTCGTGGTCTGAACCAAGCTTCTCGTAACGCTAACGATGCAATCTCCATGGCACAAACTGCTGAAGGTGCATTGCAGGAAAGTACCAATATCCTGCAGCGGATGCGTGAGCTGGCTGTACAGTCATCCAACGACACCAACACCTCGGCTGACCGTGCTTCCCTGAACGCTGAGGTCTCTCAGCTGCTCAGCGAAATCGACCGCATCGCCAGTACCACTTCGTTCAACGGCCAAGTGCTGCTCGCCGGTGGTTTCTCCGGTGCCAGTAATGCTGCTGTATTCCAAGTGGGTGCTAACGCTGCTCAGACCATCGATGTCACTATCGGTGCTGCTAACCAATCTGCTCTTGGTTTGGCAGGGGTTACAGCCGTCTCCGGTACT
The DNA here is from genome assembly GCA_945788205.1 of uncultured Desulfuromonadales bacterium. GTDB lineage: Bacteria > Desulfobacterota > Desulfuromonadia > Desulfuromonadales > Geopsychrobacteraceae > Malonomonas. The sequence continues at coordinate 1,447 of CALZLE010000405.1, read as the reverse complement.
ACTTTCTCGTACACAATCTCGGCACAGAGTGCCGGCTGTGTTTCGGGTGGTCAAACTTCTGTGTCGGGTGCTGTAGCTGGTACCGCTGCCTTGACTATCGCCACCTTCTCGGGCGCTCAGTCTGCGATTTCGACCATCGACTCCGCGATCAGCACGATCGATACAATTCGTGGTGACCTCGGTGCGGTTCAGAATCGTTTCGAATCGACCATCTCTAACCTGCAGAATGTTGCTGAAAACCTGACCGCTGCCCGCTCTCGGATTCTCGATGCGGACATCGCCCAGGAAACTTCCAGCATGACTAAGATGAACATCCTGCAGCAGGCCGGCGTCTCAATTCTCGCCCAGGCCAACCAAGCTCCGCAGCTTGCATTGTCGCTGCTCGGCTAATTAAGGGGCAACCCTGTGCGGGGCCGGCTTGCCGGCCCCGCATTTTAAATGAGACCAGGGTTGAGGAGAAAAAGGAGAAACCTGATGAATATTGAAGCTATCAATACAGCCGCAAACCCGCAGGGGCAGATGTCTGTTGCTGCAGATAAACTCGATGCTGCGAGGAAAAAGCAAGAGGCTCCAGCTCCAGAAGCTGCGGTTGAGGCAAAGAGCAATACGTTGCCAACAGAAGAGATCCTCGATCAGATCAAAGGTCTGACTGAAGATGGCTTGTATAGTGTTCGCTTTGAGCAGGATGAGTCGAGCAAACAGTTTGTGGTCAGAATTGTCGATCGTGAAAGTGGCGAAGTCATCCGGCAACTTCCTCCAGAGGAATTGTTGGGTTTGAAAGCAACATTGGAAGACTTGCGCGGCAACTTGGTGGATACTCAGAGTTAAGTTTCTGGGAGTGAATTATGGCGATTACTTTTGGCGGTCTGGCGACCGGACTTGATACGAATTCGATAGTTTCTGCGTTGATGGAGATTGAACGTGCTCCGATCGATCGTTTGAACGTCGACAAGAGTTTTTTGACTGCAAGGCAAACAGTTTTTACTGCCTTTGACACTAAGCTGACCAGCTTTTTGTCGACGGTGGAAGATCTTGCGGCCGAAGATGGAGTGATCGCTCATAAATCGGAAATGAGCGAGAGTGGTTACTTTACTGCATCTCTCTCAGAAGAAGCCCAGGCCGGAAACTATTCGATTGAGGTTGCCAGCTTAGCGCATCAAGAGAAGGAAGTCGCTGATGGGGTGGCTCTGGATTACGCGGCAACAACTGGTGGCGACCTGGTTCTGAATGGCCAGACTGTAACCATCACTGCCGGAATGAGTCTGGAGCAAATCAAGGATGAGATCAACAGCACAGCAGACATCGGTCTGAGTGCGTCGATTATTAAAGATGGTACGGACTCGCCCCTGCGGTTGTTATTGACTGCGGATGAGGCAGGTGCCGATGGCGTCGACATTGATCCGACATCGACATTCAACGAACTTTCTTTTAACACCACACAGGTCGG
>CALZLE010000404.1 GCA_945788205.1 uncultured Desulfuromonadales bacterium | reverse complement strand
AGGTTCTGGACGGGCCGCTATTTCCGGATGCTCAACAAAACGACCTGCCGCAACATATGAAAAGGTACCAAACCCGCTGCCCACAAGGGGGAATTTTTGAAACAGCGCTATCGTAGCGGCGGCATCCCACCGGGAGTCTAGACCGGCAATCTGCCCCGAGCCTAGAATTTCTTTAACCGAACCGCCCTTCAAAGTCCCAAAGGCAAGCAGAACCACAAGGGCCCCCAGCACGACGGAAACTCCCCTCTTCCGGCTCGGGCGCCGAAGGGACAAGGCGAGGCCTAAAAACATAACCGCCAAAAAGGAGATCCCGGAAACGAACAATGGCGCGCGGAGCAAAACTGCAGAAACAAGCAAAATCAAACCGAGGCCGACAAGCAAAAGCCTTCTTGTTTCGGGGTGCTTTGAAAGTTCCGCCAGTTGTTCGGTGAAACTTTGATATTGCACCCGAGCCTTATTCGCCATGAGAAAGGCAAGGCCCAGCGGCAATAACAGCCCCAGAACAGCATAAAGTTCCGTAATCGAAAAGGGGGTTGCGACGCTAATTGCCGCCAGACTGGGCAGAGGTAAGAAACTCAGCAGGGCATAGATGCCGGAGAGCAGGCAAAGAAAGAAAATGGTTTTTTTTTGACAATCTCGATGGGCAAGCACCTGCACCGCCGACACATAGAGAGCACCCATGGCTGATAAATGAAAAAACTCTCCCATGGTCGCCTTGGTCTTTACGCTTAACGACATCCATTGCCCCGGCGAAACCACCCAGATCGACTGGTCGTAGAGATCATAAGTATGGGGCGAGAGTAGTTTCAGCAGCCAAGGCGGCAAGGGAATGAGTTGAAAAAACACGAAACCGCACAAAAACATCCAAAGAGAGATTCCTGGGACACGAAAATACTGGCACCGTTTCCGGCGAGCCTCGAAATGAAGCCAGATCAGAACAAAGAAACTGAGACTTGCAACAGCTAACGAAACCCAAGGCTCCAGACTTCCCGAAGCGAGGGGAGCGAGGGCCGGGATGATCATTAAAAACAGAAAAATACCCCTATCCATGAAACCCCTGTCCTGAAATAACCTTGGCTGGGTTGGTCGTGACAAGCTTTTCGGCCCCCTCTTGGCCGATGATGCGCGCTGCCGCAGCAACCCCGGTAGAGAGAACTGGCGAACGCTCTCTGGGCGAATGGGCATCGGTGGCCAGAAAGTGGACCAAATTCTTTCTCAGCAAATAGATGGCACACTCTCTTGCATCCAGGCCGAAGTTTCCGAGCAGGCTGTCGGCTGTAATTTGGGCCAGCGCACCACTGCATACAAGGTCAGCGAGAAGCTGAGGATTTCTTATGATGGTAGGGTTGCGCTCAGGATGGGCAACAATCGGGGTAAGTCCAGCTACGAGAGCATTAAAGACGATAGTCCCGGCACTCTGGGGCAGATGGCTGTGAGGGAACTCCAGCAATACATAATTGCTGTGAGCAATGGTATATCTTTTCAGCAGTTCGCTGCTGATCATGGCGTTGACTTCAGCTCCGGGAATGAATTCGAGGTCAATCCCCTGCTGCAAAAGCAGCGACTGAAATTCTTGAATGTGTTGTCGAATTTTTTCAGGTGGGTGAACAACACTATTGATGTGAGGGGTCGCAACGATTTGGCGAATTCCATCCGCAGCAGCGGCACGGGCCATAGCCAACGAATCTTCGACCCTCACCGGCCCGTCATGATCAATGCCTGGCAGCATGTGACAATGAATGTCAATCATGGCAATGGCTGAGTGCTGACCTTCTCAGGGGCCACCTGATGTGCCTCGGCCTCCTCGTAAGCCTTGTAGTATTCGGAGTAATAGTATTGGCTCTCCTTCAAATCCTGTCCGTTAAGCACAAGGCCCAATACCGGCGCCTTGATATCATGCAGGGTCTTCAATGCCTTGCCGGCAAGTTCATAGGTCGTCTGCTTGGCACGGGTGACGAGCATGACCCCGTCGAAAAGTCGGCTGAGATTGCGCGCATCAGCCAGTGCCAGAATCGGTGGAGAGTCGCAGATGATGATATCGAACTTGTGGTTTACGTTATCCAGAAACACTTTCATCCGGTTGGAGATAAGCAACTCGGATGGATTGGGGGGTACGGGCCCCGAGGGCATGACCGCCAGGTTGGGAAGAGGGCCTTTCTGCAGACTGTCTCCCCCGCTGACCCCGGCCAGATAGGTACTCAATCCTCTGCTGTTATTGAGTTTGAAAATCTGGTAAATACGAGGCTTGCGCAGGTCGCCGTCGATCAGAAGCACCCGATTCTCCGATTGGGCAAGGGCGATAGCCAAATTGATGGCCGTGGTCGTTTTGCCCTCTCCCGGACCGGCGCTTGTGATCAGAATCTTTTTGGGTGGAGCTTCGGCCGAAGACAGCAACAGGGCAGTACGCAGGGCCTTGTAGCTTTCTGCAAAGGCCGACATGGGCTTTTTCAGTACGCTATCTTCAGGCGGGCCAGTTTTGTCCTTAAGCTGGGGAATAATGCCAAGAACAGGAATGTTTAAGGTTGATTCCACCTCATCTGGGTCCTTGACCGTGTTGTCCAGGTATTCTGCGAAATATGCAAGGCCAAGTCCCCCAAAAAGACCAATAATTGCTCCAAGGAGAAGGTTCACAGTTGTCCAGGGTTTGGCAGCCGTCCTCGGAACCTTTGCTTCCTCGACGACCCAAAGGTCAACAGGGTGGTCTTCCCTGGTAATGCTCTGTTCTTTGAATTTGAGCATTAAAGCATCGTAAAGTTGACGACTCGTTTCGACTTCCCGCGTTAAGGCACCATACTGTATAGAGCGCTCATTAAGTCTAAAGGCTTCTTTTTTGGTTGCCTCGAACTGGGCATTCAGATT
>CALZLE010000403.1 GCA_945788205.1 uncultured Desulfuromonadales bacterium | reverse complement strand
TGATCGACAGCGCCAAGGGGGTTGAGCCGCAGACGGAAAAACTGATGGAAGTTTGTCGGATGCGCAACACCCCGGTGTTGACCTTCATCAACAAGCTTGACCGTGAAGGGCTATCCCCCCTTGATGTGCTCTCCGACATCGAGGACAAGCTGCAGATCGAATGTACGCCACTCTCCTGGCCGATCGGGATGGGCAAGCGTTTCAAGGGGGTTTACAACCTTTATCGTAAAGAACTCAATCTGTTTACGCCGGGCGATGATGCACGCAGCACCGAAACGGTGAAGATCGACAGTCTTGACGATCCGAAGTTGGATGAGCTGCTTGGTAAACAGGCCGCAGAGTTGCGTGAAGATATTGAGCTGCTCGAAGGTGCAGCCAATCCTTTTAATATGGATGATTATCTCAAGGCGAGTCAGACACCGGTATTTTTTGGCAGTGCGATCAACAATTTTGGCGTGCAGGAAATGCTCGATGCTTTCGTTGAGCTGGCTCCGGCGCCCGGTCCGCGCGAAACGACCGAGCGGATTGTGGAACCGGACGAAGAGGCTTTTTCCGGGTTCGTTTTTAAAATTCAGGCGAACATGGACCCGGCGCACCGTGACCGGATCGCTTTTTTGCGGATCTGTAGTGGTAAGTTCACCAGAGGAATGAAGGTTAAGCACCATCGGATCGGCAAAGATGTAAACCTCTCCAAAGCGACCATTTTTATGGCTCAGGATCGGGCCCATGTTGAAGAAGCCTACGCTGGCGATATCATCGGCCTGCACAATCACGGCACCATCAAGATCGGTGATACCTTCACGCCGAAAGAGCCGCTCAAGTTCACCGGTATTCCGAATTTTGCGCCGGAGCATTTTCGTCGTGTGCGGCTGAAAGACCCGCTCAAAGCAAAACAGCTACAAAAGGGTTTGGTTCAATTAGCCGAGGAAGGTGCGGTACAGGTTTTTAAACCGATTTCCGGGGCTGAGTTTATTCTCGGCGCCGTCGGGGTGCTGCAGTTCGACGTGACCATGGAGCGGTTGAAAGCGGAATACAACGTCAACGCTGTTTATGAGAGTGTCGATTACAGCACGGCGCGCTGGATCGCCTGTGACGACAAGAAACTTCTGGATGAGTTTTCCACCAAAAACCAGCATCAATTGGCTCATGATGCTGAAGGCCACCTGACTTACCTCGCGGCGAGTGAATGGCGACTGGGGCACACAGAAGAACAATGGGAGGGTGTCAGCTTTCTCAAGTCTCGCGAGCATAGCTAATACGGCTTTGCTGAAATCAAACGCTAAAGGGTTCGCAATGATTCGTTGCGGACCCTTTTTTTGTTCGTTTACAGAGCCAGTAGACCTGATATTGTTTGGGCTTGCTAATAAAGATATCTTTTCTCCCCTTCAGATCAGTTTTTTCAACGGGAATTGGCTATAATTGAAGTCTTGAAAAATCGTTCACTCACTGGCTTCGCGGTGAGAGGCCTTTTCTGCTCATTCAGGATCGGAAAAAACAACCGATGAGTCTTCGAAATATACTGAAATTATCTCTTCTCGCCAGATTCAAGCTGGCGGTTGTTTTATCGGTCATCTCTTTTATTGTTATCTTCCTGATACTGCTCACTTCTTTCATCCAGGTCCGCTCCGATGTTCGACAGGTTGTTGGGGTCCACCTTGAAGAGACGATTTCCGGCTCACAACTGGCTCGTGAAATGGGGCAGTTCATTGCCCGGTTGAAATTGTTGGAAGCGACCTTTTACGGAAATGATGATTATTTGGTGCCAGAAGGTTTCCAGCTTCAGAAGATGGTTCGGCACTATGAGATCGACCATCAGGGTTCCGAGTTGTCCTCAACAATTACCCCTCTGAAAGAGAAGTTAGATGAATATTTAGAGCAGTGTAACAAGGTGAATGAACTACTTGCCCTATTACGCTGGGAAGAGGATGGGCTGGACGAGACTTTCATCATGCTTGAAGAGCTGGTCGCTGAGCAGATGATTGAAGCGGCGTTGCGTGGTGAAAAACTTGATTATTATGAGCGGTTGACCTTTTTGATTTCCAGTTATCGAATTGCCCTGTTGGAAATTGTCCAGATGAACACGCTCGAAAAGCCGGAGAAGTTTTTTGCGGCAGCTTTTTTTGATTCGCCACCCAATGCTGAGGCGGTTTCCAGTTTGATGCTGAAGCTCAAAGCCTTGTCTGCTTCGGGCCCGCCAATCGATAAGTTTGGGCAACATCTAACGGATCAGCTGAATTATTATCAACATCTTATGGCCCGTTTTCAGCAGGAAATGATTCACCTCGGTAAGAAGAATGCCGAGTTAAATCAGTTTGTTGAGGATGTTCTTGAGATGATGGAGGCGCTCGATTGGCAACACGAGGAGTCTGCGGAACAGGCTGAAATACAGGTTGATCAGACGATTCATACCACTGGTGAGACTGTCCTGGTATTGATGACAGTTTTGGTGTTACTGCTTGGTTTAATCCAACTGAATCTGTTCAATCAGCATGTGAAAAAACCGATTGAAAGAGTTCGTAAGCATTTGAATCGGTTTAAGCAGGGAGACTATAACTCACCGATGTCCCTCGGCCGGAGTGATGAATGGGCGCAGATTGAGACCGGCTTTAATGACATGCTTGGTCATCTGGCTGAAAGCTGGGGCGTGCTACAGGAATCGGAACGACGTTATCGAAATATTTTTGACAGTGCGGCCTTTGGAATTTTTCAATCGACGCTTGAAGGTGTTCTGCTGAACATCAACCCGGCCCTGGCCGTTATGTTTGGGGCCGAGGTCGATGCTGATGTTTCGGTCATTCAAGATCTGGGTGAAAAGGTCTATGCGAACCCTCAAGACCGGAAACGGATGATTGAACGGTTGCTGCAGGAAAAGTCTCTCAGCAGCTATGATGTTCAATTGCGCCGCATGAACGGTGAAGCTTTCTGGGCTTCGATCACTGCTCACTTGGTGATTGACAAAGGTGGCAAGGTGCGGCTGATTGAAGGAACAATTGAAGATATTTCTCATCGCCGGGAGGCCGAAGAAGAACTCCTCCAGTTAAAAGAGTATCTGCATGACATCGTTGATACCATGCCCTCAATCCTCATCGGGGTCGACCAAGAGTTGAGCGTTTCACTCTGGAATCAACAGGTGGAGGATTTCAGCGGAGTGCCTGCCGAAAAGGCTGTTGGCCAGCCGCTGGGCGAGGTTTTCTCTTTGATCGATGCGGCGCATTGTCTGGACCCTGTCCGCAGGACTTTGACAGAGCAGCAGGTGGTCCGGTTACAAAAAATTGCAGGAATTAATGCCGCTGCTGGGCACGTTTTCGATCTGCTGATCTATCCGTTGAGTACACCGGCTGTAGCAGGGGCCGTTATCCATATGGAAGATGTGACTGACAAGGCGCAGATTGAAGATGTGATGGTGCAGTCGGAAAAAATGCTATCGGTCGGCAGTCTGGCCGCTGGCATAGCCCATGAAATTAACAACCCGCTCGCATCGGTGCTGCAAAACGTACAAGTCATGGATCAGCGATTATCACCGTCACTGAAGAAGAACCGAGAGGTTGCAGAGCAGCTTGGTGTCAGTATTGAGCAGGTCGCCGAATATGCACAGCTGCGCGGCTTTGACCAGATGATCAAATCGATCACCGATTCTGGTCAACGCGCGGCACGAATTATCGAAAATATGCTCAATTCCAGTCGGAAAAGCTCTTCCAGTTTCGTGCCCTGTTCGTTGGCGGTGTTGGCAGAAAAGACAATCGAGTTGGCCGCCAGTGATTACGATATGAAGCATCATTTCGATTTTAGAACGATTAAAGTCGTGCGCGATTATCACGATGTTCCAGCTGTCCCCTGCGAATCAAGCCAGATTCAGCAGGTGATCCTGAATTTGCTAAAAAATTCGGCACAAGCCCTCGGAAATAAATCTGAGAATCAAGAGATCCGGGTGCGGATCTTCTCACAGGAAAAGCAGGTTTGTCTGCAGGTCGAGGACAATGGTGAGGGGATGGACGAGATGACCCGGCGGCGGATTTTTGAGCCGTTTTACACCACCAAAACTGTCGGTCATGGCACGGGATTGGGGCTGTCAGTTTCCTATTTTCTGATTACAGAAAATCACAAAGGGAGCTTGACTGTATCATCAAAACAGGGTGAAGGAACCTGTTTCACCGTCTTATTGCCGCTTGAGCGCTAACAAGTAACAAAGGAGAAGGAATGGCGACTATTGCTTGGAAGGCTGTTTACGAAACCGGGATTGTTGCTCTCGATAAAGAACACCAGGAGCTGGTGAAGCAAATTGACAATCTTTTTGTCGCGGTTCGTGATAAACGGGGCGAAGAAGTGCTGAGCGATATTCTCGCGATGCTTGAAGATTACACAGAAAACCATTTCAAGCATGAAGAACAATTGCTGGCGGAGCATGGCTACCCGGAACTGACTGAGCACCTGGCGCTGCATCAGGCGTTGCGTGATGAAGTGGCCGCAATGAAGGTCCGCTTCAGTGAAAATCCCGAAGGTTTGGCCCGGGAGTTTTTAAAGTTTTTGCGCCAATGGTTGCTTGAGCATATTGTCAATGTTGATAAAAAGTATGGGCCGTTTCTTGATTCACGAGCGGGCCGTTTTATTTCCTGAACGGGAGCATTATGAAAACTATGGCGCGGACAGCAATCAAGCAGGCATTGAAGGCAAACCAAAGTGCTGAAATTTGTGTAAAAGGTTGGGTGCGCTCAGTGCGGCGCGGCAAAGGGGTCAGCTTTATCGCACTGAACGATGGCAGCAGTTTTGACAGTCTCCAGCTGGTTCTGGCACCGGACCTGGCAAATTACGATCAGATCAGCCGGGTCGGGACGGGGGCTTGTATCAGTGTTGTCGGGACTTTATCAGAATCTCCTGCTGCCGGGCAGAAATGGGAACTGCAGGTGTTTGAGGCGGAGGTCATTGGTGCAGCCGATGACAGTTACCCATTACAAAAGAAGCGCCATACCCTCGAATTTTTGCGCACAATTGCTCATCTGCGGCCGCGCTCCAATACTTTTGGTGCGGTATTCCGTATGCGTAGCGCTCTTTCTTTCGCCGTGCATAAGTTTTTTCAAGAGCGCGGCTTTCTCTACGTGCAAACACCGATTGTCACAGCCAATGATTGCGAGGGGGCGGGAGAGATGTTTCGCGTTTCAACTCTCGATGCCGCGAAGCCACCACAGCAGAATGGTGACGTCGACTGGTCGCAGGATTTTTTCGGCGAGCGGACCGGGTTGACAGTCAGTGGGCAGTTACAGGCGGAGCTTTTTGCCACTGCGTTTTCCGATGTCTATACCTTCGGCCCGACCTTTCGGGCGGAAAACTCTAATACCAGTCGTCACGCTGCTGAGTTCTGGATGATCGAGCCGGAGATTGCTTTTGCCGATCTGGCTGCAGATTGCCGACTGGGTGAGGACTTTCTTCGCTACATGGTCAGTTATGCCCTGGAACATTGTCAGGAAGATCTCGCCTTTTTTAATCAACGGATCGAAAAGGGGCTGCTTGATAAGCTCGAAGCCTTAGCCAAGGCGGAGTTTAAAACCATCACTTACACCGAAGCTGTTGAGCTTCTGCAGAAGGCAAAGCAAAAATTCGAGTTTCAAGTTGAGTGGGGGTGCGATCTGCAATCGGAGCACGAACGCTATTTGACCGAACAGGTGTTTAACGGACCGGTTTTTGTGACTGACTATCCGAAGCAGATCAAAGCGTTTTACATGCGTTTAAACGATGATCAGAAAACAGTGGCGGCGATGGATCTGTTGGTGCCGCGGGTTGGTGAAATTATCGGCGGCAGCCAACGGGAAGAACGGTTCGATGTTCTTCATGCGCGGATGGATGAATGCGGGGTGCCGCAGAAACACCTCGACTGGTATCTCGATATCCGTCGCTGGGGAAGTTGTCCGCATGCCGGTTTTGGGCTCGGTTTTGAGCGCTTGTTGATGTACGTCACCGGGATGGAGAATATCCGCGATGTCATTCCTTTTCCACGAACACCGGGAAATGCACATTTCTAAAAACGTGAACACTGGATTAAGTTGAACTTCAAGTTCTTTTATAGCTGGTTATTTAGTCGTTTTTCCGGTTACAGCGATGACCTCCTCGAACGTGGTTTCCCCGTTTAACATTTTACGGATGGCCGATTCGCGCAGAGTGCTCATGCCATCCTCTCGGGCCAAAGCGGTGAGTTTTATCAGGTCGGTATCTGCACTTAAGGATGCTTTGATCCGACTGTTGATGTCGAGCACTTCAAAAATACCGCTGCGTCCTTTGAAGCCTGTGCCACGGCACTCATCGCAACCCGCACCTTCCCAGACCTTGATATCGTCGCCATCCAGATTCAGGTAGCTTCGTTCTGCAGCGGTTAGGATCCGCTCCCGTTTACACTCGCGACAGATGGTCCGGACCAGACGTTGAGCATTGATTCCGATTAAGGTTGAAGCGAGCAGAAAATAGGGAATCCCCAATTCGAGCAGCCGGGTAATCGAAGAAGGCGCATCGTTGGTGTGCAGGGTGGATAAAACCAAGTGGCCGGTCAGGGCTGCTTGAACTGCGTTGTCGGCAGTTTCTTTGTCACGGATCTCTCCAATCATGATGATGTCGGGGTCCTGACGCAGAATGTTGCGCAGAATGGTTGCGAAGGTGACGTCGATTGCCGACTGAACACCGACCTGATTGAATTCTTCCAGCACCATTTCGATCGGATCTTCAACGGTAACAATGTTGATTTCAGGCGAAGCCAGTGCGCGCAGCGAAGAGTAAAGAGTGGTCGTTTTGCCGCTGCCGGTTGGACCTGTCACCAGAATAATGCCATTCGGTTGGCGGATAAATGAATTGTAAAGCTGATATTCCCGCGGCTCGAAGCCGATCTTCTCAAGGTCCTGCATCAGGACATCCGGATCGAAAATTCGCACGACAATCTTTTCGCCAAAGGCAACCGGGAGAGTTGAAACCCGGAGCTCGATTTCTTTATTTTTGTGCTCGGTCTTGATGCGGCCATCCTGTGGCCGGCGTTTTTCTGCCAGATCGAGGCGTGCCAGTAATTTAATCCGCGAGACGATTGATGGGTGCAGATTTTTCGGAATGTTGTGAATGTTATGGAGGACGCCATCGACCCGCAACCGGATCATGGATTTGTCCCGTTTCGGTTCGATATGGATATCACTGGCCCGCTGATCGAAGGCGTACTGCAACAGAAAATCGACGGCGGCGATGATGTGCTGATCTGTGCCGTCTTCATCCTGCTGGGAGGTTCGCATCTGGAAATGTTGCTCCAGGTTAGAAATGTCGGTGTTCTGCTTTGCTTCTGATTCGGCGGCGATAACCGAAGCACGGAAACCGAAAAACTCTCGGAGAACCTTTAAAATGTCGGTGCGAGAAGCGAGGGCGCGTTCGACTTTTATCCGTCGCGTGCGCTGCAACTCTTCGATGCCGTGGGTGTCGGTCGGGTCGGAAACGGCAATGACGAGTGTCCCGTTGACCATGTCGACCGGAATCATCATGTTTTTTAAGGCAAATGCGCGGGAAATATGGTTGGTGACAATTTCGAGATCGAGCTTGAGGGGATCAATTTTAAGATAAGTCAGGCCTGCTGCCCGGGCCAGAGTTTCGGTGATCATATCTTCGCTGAGAAGTTTTTTGCTGCCGGGAATTTCCAGGTTAAAGGAGCTGATAATTTCGGCCGGGGAGATTGAGTCGCTGCGTTGAGTTCGGCTATTTGCTTGTCCGCCACTTAACTGCTGTTGCAAGCGTTTATGCTGCTGCTGCCCCTTTTCCTGGATCATGGTCAGCTGCTCGTCGCTCAGAAGTTTCCGCCGTTTGAGGAGTTGGGCCACGGAATCAAAGGTCAGTTTTTTTTCGGCCAGCATGTTTACTCCTGAATGGTGAAAGGCGGTTGATTTCTGCTGTTCGCAGGGTACCCCCTTTCGGTAGATTTGAAAAGCTTGGAGAGCAGTTTCTTCGCGCCTCTCGATTTACTAATCGCATTCTGTTCGGTAAGCTTACAGAGCTTTTGTTTTTTTCAGGTGAGCTCAAAGGAGCATTTGATGCAGCGATTTTTGATTATTATTTTAGTTCTGTTATTTGCCGTGCCCAGCATATCCGTGGCCGCTGAGAAGTCTTTTGTTTCTATTGGAACGGGTGGGGTGACAGGGGTTTATTATCCTGCTGGTGCTGCGATTTGTCGATTGCTCAATCGGACCAGAAATAATCATGGTGTCCGTTGTGTCGCTGAGAGTACCAGCGGTTCAGTGTCTAATCTAAAAGCTCTGGCGGCTGGTCGTTTGGAGCTGGGAATCGTGCAGTCCGATGCGCAATATCATGCCTATCATGGCAGCAATCAGTTCTCTGCTGAAGGTCCCAATAAAAGGCTGCGCTCGATTTTCTCTCTTCACTCAGAGCCCTTTACTGTGGTTGCTCGTGCTGATTCCGGGATCAAGAAATTTAAAGATCTGCATGGTCAGCGCGTCAACATTGGCAACCCCGGTTCCGGGCAGCGGGCGACCATGGATGTTGTTATGGCAGCATTGGGGTGGCAGAAAAAGGATTTTAGTTCGGTTTCCGAACTGGAATCTACCGGCCAGTCGAAAGCTTTATGTGAAAATCAGTTTGATGCGATGGTCTTTACCGTTGGCCATCCGAGTAGTTCAATTGAGGAGGCCACGTCTTCTTGTGATTCGGTCTTGGCCTCCGTCGTTTGTCCAGAAATTGCTGAACTGATAGCAGCTAACCCGTATTATGTGTCAGCGACGATCCCTGGTGGAATGTACCGTGGGACGGATATCGATATCGACACTTTTGGTGTGAACGCGACCGTTGTGACTTCAGCGGAGGTTGACGAGGATGTTGTCTATCAGCTCGTAAAGGTCGTTTTTGAAAATTTTTTCAAGTTTAAGAAGCAGCATCCCGCCTTTTCCAGCCTGGAAAAAGCTGCGATGATTGTTGATGGACTTTCGGCCCCACTCCATCCCGGCGCTATCAGGTACTACAAAGAGGTCGGCCTGCTGTGATTTTCAGCAGAAGGAGAGGACGTGTATTTAACATTGACAAATCAGAATGGGTGTGTAGGATTGTGACTGATTTGGTCAGCATTTGAATTCGTCAAACTAACAGGAGGAAATCATGTGTAATTATCAAGAACGTGATGCGGCAGTTCTTTTCAAGGGAAATCCGGCAACTCTACTCGGTCCGGAAATCAAGGTTGGTGATTCTG
>CALZLE010000402.1 GCA_945788205.1 uncultured Desulfuromonadales bacterium | reverse complement strand
TGGTAGTTCTGGTGGTAGTTCTGGTGGTAGTTCTGGTGGTAGTTCTGGTGGTAGTTCTGGTGGTAGTTCTGGTGGTAGTTCTGGTGGTTTTATCCATACTACTCAGAGCGTCCCCCCACCAGTGCCCGTAGGCAGCGATTGACGGTTTTTTATGGTAAATAAGGTCCCGCGGTAGATGTTGCGGTGCTATTTCGTGAGAAATCTCAGGCAGTCTCAATAACGGATCTTCACATGTTTTAGTGCAGTGCACTAGCGCCTGTTTAAAAAGAGTGCCACTGACCATCAATCACAGTGACCGACCCGTCGCCCGGACATCGATTGATTCATCGCTCCGGTACCCGGCATCTGCATATTGATTTTTCCGTCAAAACTGTCGCCGCTGTAGGTAATGGTTCCGGAGCTGGTCGTTTTCCCTTGAGGGGTGTTGCAGACAACTGACCAGCTGACCGTATCACCACTGATGTCTTGCGATTTTATTTCGCAATCTTTCTCCTGCGATTCCAGGTCCTGTTGAGGAATCAGGTCCTCTTCAGTCATACACATGGTGTAGGTCATTGGCGGCATGGCGAAGGGTATGTTGGCCATCTCCATCTTGCTGGTGATCTCCCACTTCCCTTCATTCATATTGATTTCTGCAGCTGATGCCGAGAAACAGACAGCAACAAAAAGAATATTCAGGCAGGCAACAATCAACAAGGTGGTCTTCTGGTTCATCGGTCCTCTCCTTAGGAAAATGTGAGCAGTCTTTATCTTTTTTTGCCCCGCGTTGAACGCCGCTGGCGCGGTTTTCTTTCTGCGACGTCTTCAGCCGGCTTAGCCTCTGGTTTATCTCGTGCTGCAGAGACCCGGATGCAGCGATTAATCAACAGGGCGCCATCGAGCATATGGACTGCGTCTTTCGCCTCAGCGTCGGTCGACATGCGAATGAAGGCGCGACCGCTGAATTTTCCCGAACGTTGATCGTTCAACATGGAAATGCTTCGAACGGTGCCGCAGACAGAGAAGAGCTTGCGCAGATCCTCCTCGACGACATCAAAGGAAATATCTGCAACAAAGAGATCTTTTACTTTCGATTTATTTTTCATTCGGATTCCGTTTCTTTAGGCTGCTCTTTTTCTGCGCGTTCTCCAGGTCGTTCAAGACTGATGCGCCCGATTTTTCCGCTGCGGAGTTCACGTAAAAACAGTTCCGCTGCCCGGTGCAGGTCGACTTCTCCGCCACTGACGAGACAGCCTCGGCGACGGCCAATCTCCTCCAGAACCTCCATCGACTTGTAAGGCAGTTCGTTCAACTTGTAGCGCTTCTGCAGTAGTGCCGGGTATCTGTTGCTGATATACGCGACGGTCTCCAGAGACACAGCGGTGGTGTCGAAAGCATTGTCACCGATGGCACCACTGGCGGCCAAACGACAGGCACCCGCTTGATCATCAAGCACTGGCCAGAGCAGCCCTGGTGTGTCAGAGAGAAGAATGCCGTTACGCAGGTCGATCTGCTGTGGGCAAGTGGTGATCGCAGGCTTGTCTCCGACGCGGGCCATTTTCTTGCCTGCCAGAGTATTGATCAACGTCGATTTGCCGACGTTTGGAATGCCGATGATCATCACGCGGAGCGGTTTTTGCCCTTTACCACCTCGGCCAGGCACCAGTTTGCGGCAGAGTTTCGGTAGCAGTCCGACGTTGCGCCGATCGGTCGCATCCATTGACAGTGCCCGTACCCCCTGCTGTTTATCAAAATGGGTCACCCACGCATTGGTGATGGTTGGGTCTGCCAGGTCAGATTTATTTAGAACCTTGATGCAAGGTTTCTCGCCGCGCAATTTCCCCAGCAGTGGATTAGCACTGCTGGCTGGCAGGCGAGCGTCGAGCACTTCGATAAACAGATCGATCGTCGGCAGCATCTCAATAATCTGTGCCCGGGACTTTTTCATGTGCCCCGGATACCAGTCAATAATCATCTCTTCTTCTCCAGCTATAAATGAAAAGCCACAAGGTTGCTCCCCGTGGAGCCGGTGACAATAACCTAAAATATGCTTTTCTGACCAGCACTTATCTATAAGTTTACACTCCAAACAGGAATAATTTTCCGTTACGTTCGCATTAAGGGTTCAAAGGACAGGCGGGGGTATGAGTTTGCGGTTTCATTTTTAGCGATAATCCGGTCATATCGCTAGGTGAATGTCAGGGATATTGCTGATCTGCTGCCGATTTTACGAGAAATTGCCGGTGTTACCCTGGCAATATTTATTCGCAAGAAAGGAGAAAAATTCTTTTTTTTTAATTGAATGTGAGCTTGTTGCAATCGGGAGTTTTCTTTCTATACTGACACTGCTGCTTCTGTTTTCTTTATAGCAGCGAAAACTCTTCCGCTCTAATTTCGCAGGCTGGACGGAGTTTGCCGGTCATTCCGCTTATTTGCGAGCATTCAGATAGAGAGAAGAAGGGTTGCTGACATCGGTTGCAGGTTGTTCGTTTTTGCGTCGATCAGGGATAAAATCGTCACGAGCGCTCCGACTTTTTCGCTGTATTTGGAATGACTTTTGCTCATTGGATTAGAATTGCAACTGCCACATTGCTATTTTCAGGAGCCACTAAATGAAAACTGCGCCGTCTAAGGTTTTGCTGATCGACAGTGAAATGCTGGTTCATTTGGCTGTATCGCAGGCATACCGGGATACTGGCCCCTACTTTATTACTGCGGCCAGTGCTGGCGAAGCGCTCAAAAAGATGGAAGTCTTCGGTTTCGATCTGTTTTTATTGGCTCTTGACCTGAAAGATGAAGAGAGTCTGCAGTTACTGCAGATTATTGATCAGCGGTTTCCCGAGGCCCCGGTTATTCTGATGGCCAATGATGATACAGACTATTGTTCGTTGATTGAGCGGATCGAAAAGACCAAAAAACAGGGTACTTGGCAGCTGATCGAAAAACCGTTCAACCTTGATATCCTGACGATTCTGATTGAGCGCTGCCTTTACGAGCGAGATCGTAGCCAGGCAGAACAGCTGCTCGAAGAGGAAGCTGGAGCCGAAAAACGTAACTTCCTGCGCAGTTCACATGTACAGACCGTACAGCTTTATGTTGACGCCACAAATCGAGGCTACAAAGAGGAGAAGTCGGTTAAGGCAACCTTGACAGATGTCTCAGATGGCGGCCTTGGGTTGATTACCAAGTACCCGCTGCGAAAATCCCAGCCGGTCAGGTTCGCTAATTCTTCATTCGGCAAAACCGGCGTTATTGCGTGGAGTTCGTTAACGGACAACCACATTTGCCGGGCAGGAGTTCAATTCGGTTGAGCTCTCCAGTCTCCTGAACCAGAACGGCAACGCGTGAAGTGTTGACGTTTTTGACGTCTCAATTGTCAGAAAAACTCCCCTATCCGCGTAATATCAACTCGCGTTTTTCCAGCACCAGCATCTGGTCACGCAACCCTGCTGCCTTTTCAAAGTCGAGATCTGCGGCGGCCTCAAGCATTTGACTTTTGAGCTCGACAATCTGCTTTTTCAACTTATCCGGATCGCCATATTCGGCTTCTCCTTCTGCCACCACTGGCAGCGGGTAGTCATCTTGCGAGGAGAGGTCGTCCAGAATTGAGCGCAGCGATTTTTTAACCGACTGCGGGGTGATCTTGTGTTCTTCGTTGTGGGCCAGCTGTTTTTCGCGACGGCGTTCGGTTTCATCGAGGCAGGCTTGCATCGATTTGGTGATTTTGTCACCGTACATGATCACCCGACCGTCGACGTGGCGAGCCGCGCGGCCGCAGGTCTGAATCAATGAACGGGTCGAGCGGAGAAAGCCCTCTTTGTCGGCGTCGAGGATTGTTACCAGCGAGACTTCGGGGATATCGAGGCCTTCACGCAGCAGGTTGATACCGACCAGCACGTCGAATTCCCCTGCGCGCAAGCCACGAATGATCTGCATCCGCTCAATGGTGTCGATGTCTGAGTGCATATAGTTGACGCGGACCCCGAGTTCCTGCAGGTAGCCGGTTAAATCCTCGGCCATCCGTTTGGTCAGGGTGGTCACCAGCACCCGCTCGCCTTTGGCAGTGGTGATGCGGATCTCTTCGAGCAGATCGTCGACCTGTTCGGTGGCCGGGCGGACCTCGATCGGCGGATCGACCAGCCCGGTCGGACGGATCACCTGTTCGACGAAAACGCCATCCGCTTTTTCCATTTCATAATCGGCGGGGGTGGCGGAAACGTAGACAGTTTTTGGTTGTCGCGCGACAAACTCTTCAAACATCAGCGGCCGGTTGTCGAGGGCACTCGGCAGGCGAAAGCCGTAGTTGGTCAAAGTTTCTTTCCGTGATCGGTCGCCGCGATACATGGCGCCGACCTGGCTGACGCTAACGTGGCTTTCATCGATGAACATCAGCGCATCGTCCGGCAGGTAGGAAAGCAGAGTGGCCGGGGCTTCGCCAACATTGCGGCCGTCGAGAAAGCGGGAGTAGTTCTCAATCCCCTGACAGTAGCCCATCTCCTCAATCATTTCGATGTCGAACATGGTCCGCTGTTCGATCCGCTGCGCTTCAACCAGCATGTTGCGCTCTCTGAAATACTGGATGCGTAACTGTAATTCGTCCTGAATCTGTTTGATCGCCCGTTCGAGGGTCGGCTTGGTGGCGACGTAGTGACTGGCGGGGAAGATGCCGGTCCGGTCGAGTCGGTCGATCACCTGTCCGCGCAGTGGGTCGATTTCGCTGATGGCATCAATCTCATCGCCGAAGAATTCAATCCGCAGGGCGCGTTTTTCCTCATAGGCGGGGAACACCTCAACGCTGTCACCGCGGACTCGGAAAGTTCCGCGATGGAAATCAACATCGTTGCGCTGATACTGAATATCGACCAGATGGTGCAGGAATTTGTTGCGATCCAGCTCCTGCCCAACCTGCAGATTGACCAGCATGCCGTAATAGGCTTCCGGTGAACCGAGGCCGTAAATGCAGGAAACCGAGGCGACGATCAGCACGTCGCGGCGGGTCAGCAGTGAGCGCGTCGCACTGTGGCGCAGCTTGTCGATCTCTTCGTTGATCGAGCTGTCTTTATCGATGAAGGTGTCGGTCGAGGGGACGTAGGCTTCCGGTTGGTAGTAATCATAATAACTGACGAAATATTCGACGGCGTTGTTCGGGAACAGCTCTTTGAACTCACCGTAAAGTTGTGCCGCCAGGGTTTTGTTGTGCGCCAGCACCAGCGTCGGGCGTTGCAGCTGGTTGACGACGTTGGCCATGGTGAAGGTCTTGCCGGAACCGGTGACGCCGAGCAGCACCTGATGCTGATCGCCCCGCTCAATTCCTTCGACCAGCTCCTTAATTGCCTGCGGTTGATCGCCGCACGGCTGGTAATCAGAGGTCAGTTCAAAATTGGCCATCGAGTAATTATCCGAAAAAAAATAAATTGCGTACGAATCGGGATTGACATCATTCTTTTTGAAGCGCAGAATCCGCCGGTTTTTCAATCCGAATTGCGACTGTTGGCAAAGGATAAGTCATGACTGAAGAGAAAAGCAAATTTGTCTACTCGATATTCTGGAACTGTGGACTGATCGCTGTCGGCACGCTGATTCAGGCGATTGCTTACAAGGCGATCGCCATTCCGAACAGTTTTGTTCCGGGAGGCCTGTTCGGGGTCGGTTCGCTGATTTATTATAATACCGGGCTGCTCAATCCCGGCCTGTTTTACATTCTGCTGAATGTCCCGATGTTCATCCTCGGTTATATCTTTATCAGCCGGCGTTTTCTCGCCTACAGCGCTCTAGCGATGGGGTTGATCTCTGTTTATTATCAGCTGATCGATTTTCAGATTGCAATCCACAATCAGCTCTACGCCGCACTGGTGTTCGGTGTGCTGCTCGGCAGTGGTATGGGGATGGTGCTGCGTTCTCTCGGTTCCAATGGCGGACTCGATGTTGCGGCGATCATTCTCAATCAGAAATTCAATATCGGGCTCGGCAAGACCTTCTTCGTTTTTAACCTGCTGCTCTTTTCCTGCGGATTTATCAGTATCGATGCCGATCTGGTGATCGCTTCGATGATCGCCGTTTTTGTCTGTTCGCAGGCGGTCGATTACAGCCTGTCATTGTTCAATCAACGCAAGATGGCTTTTATTATCTCAGTGAAACCGGATGCCATTGCTGATCAGGTGATGAGCAGCCTGAAGATCGGGACCACCATGTTGCCCGCGGTCGGGGCTTATCACAAACAGAAGAAGACGGTGCTGATGATTGTCATCAACAATATTCAACTGAAAAGGTTGGAAGAGATTGTTTTTACCGCTGATGAGCATGCACTCTTTATCGTGGAAAACACTTTCAGTGTGCTCGGCTCAACCTTCTCTCGGCGGAAAATCTATTAACGGTTTTGCGCAGCGGGCATCTGCGGGACCAGCAGGGCCGGATCGAGCCGCCGATCGAACCAGTTGATGCGCCAGTCGAGGTGTGGGCCAGTGACCCGGCCGGTGGCGCCGACGGTGGCGATCTTCTGTCCCTGCTCGACCAGCTGGTTTTCTTTGACGAGAATTTTGTTCAGATGCAGAAAGCTTGAGGACAGGCCGTGGCCGTGGTCGATGATCACTGTCTTGCCGGAAAAGAACATCCCCTGATGTGCCAGCCTGACGCGTCCACCTGCTGGCGCTTTGACCGGGGTGCCAGTTAGTGCCGCAATATCGATGCCGAAATGCGGGCGCCGCGGTTCACCATTAAGGATGCGTTGACTACCGTAAATACCGCTGATGCGCCCGGTGACAGGCCAGATAAACGTATCACCGAAGTGGCGCAGACTGCTGTCATACTGGCGAGCCTGTTTCGCTTGTTGGGCTTCCTTACTGATCCGGCGCAGATCTTTCTCACTTGGCGTCATCATCTTTTTACTGATGCCGTCGATCCGTTCGATCTGGTATTCGCGTTGCGCAATGACCAGATTTTCGATGATCACCTGCCCATCCGGCTGGATAAATGTCAAGCATTGCTGTGGGGCGGCATCCCGGCCAAAACCGAGAATGAAAAGCCCGTCATCGGTCAGTTTGATAGCTTGTTCGCCGTGGAAAACGCGTGTCCCCGGAGCGACGTGTCCGTAGATCAGACCCCCCTGAGAGAGAGTGCCTGAAAGCTGTAGCTCTGCCTGGGCTGCCATCGGTAACAGTAACAATATGAGAACACGGCAGATGATGCTCATTTTGCGCTGATATTAAGCTCGACCCGGCTGGCCGGACCGCTTTTTGGCGCTTGATAAATATCGGTTCGTTTGAGGAAAATCCGTGGTTTAATCGCCTCATTCCCTTCGATTAACCGATCCCGAACCAACAAAGCACGGTTTTTTGCCAACTCCTGTAGCTCTTCCTCATCGGCGCGGATATTGGCCAGCAACAGTTTTTCCATTTCCACCTCGGGAAGCTTTTTCAGCATGCCGACGAAATTTCGCGGTCGGGGAAACTCCGCAGATTTATAAACTTGTAGCAGATAGACTGGATATTCCTCAGGTGTGATACTGACCAGCTCACGACTTTCCGGTGCCTGTTCCGCCTCTTTGAGCTCCAGCCATTTGGCCTCGACCAGTTTTTGCTGTAGTTGATCTTTGCGATAGCCTTCGGGGTCATTGGCTTGATCGGCAAAGCCACTGATTTCTAAAGTCAGAGCCGGTCTTTTGGTTAAGATACCCGCCAATTTATTGAGCAGTTCCAGTTGTTTTTCGTCCAGTTTGGCGACGCCACTGTCGAAGGTCATGCTGGAAAAATCCTCGTCGCCGCCACCTAAAGCCGAAGTTAACAGTGAAAAGGGAGATGTTGCTGCTTTTAGGAGCAGGTTTTTCAATACGGTGAAAATGGTCCCCGCAATGCTGAAGCTCGGGTCGTTTAAGTCCCCGGAGATCGGTACGTCCAGGTGGATTTCGTCGTTGGTGTCTTTCAGCAGGGCAATCGCCAGCCCGACCGGCAAAGAGGTTGCTTTGTCACTTTCGACTGTATCGCCGAAGGTGAACTGATCGATCATAATTTTGTTGTCGGCTTTGATGTTTTGATCTTCGATGTGATAGGTCAAATCGAGGTAGAGCTTACCTTTATCGATCACATAACCGACGTAAGTGCCAGAGTAAGGCGTCATCGGTGCCAGATCGATATCCTTGAATTTAATCGATAAATCAGCAAAAAGGTTTTTGCTCAAAGGGTTCAATTTGCCGGTAATTGTCAGCGGTGAGTGATTTTCCAGTTCGCCGCGCAGGTCGACATCAGCCTGCATCTCTTTATCCGAAGCCATTCCTGTGACCCGGCCACCCAGCTTGTACATGGTGGTGCTGAAGGCGTTGGTCAGCGAACGGTCGGTAAAGGAGACGGTGCCCCCCTGCAGGGTCAGGGCATCGATGCTGATGTCGGGCGCTGGGCCGGCATCGTTTTCTTCCTCCACCACAACCTCGACCGGCTCCGGTTCTGCTTCAGCCTCGTCTTCACCTTCTTCTTCCGCAGCCGTGACATTGGCCAGGTTGACACGGCCCTCCGAATCGATCTGAATTTTTGCCAGATAGTTACTCAGCGAAACTTCCTTGATATTTAATTTAACCGGAGAGAGTTCACCGCTGATGCCGGCCAGATTGAGGTTTTCCCAGGTTAGCAGCTCACCGTCATCGAGCGGGTCGCGCAGGCTCAAATCACTGACCATAATGCTGCCGTCAAAGCTGCCGGTCATTGCCTCCGGCTGTTCCAGTAGCGTGACCGACATTGTGGTGTAGTATTTTCCGTCCTTGAGGCTGACGTTGATGTTCTCTGGCAGGAAGTCGTTATAGTCGGCCAGTGCCAGGGCGTTAACCTTGGTTTGTACTTTGGCTCTCAGCGGGCTGTGGGCTAGATTTCCAGACAGATCAACGGTTCCTTTTTTGCCCATTTTGGCGCTGATTTTAAAGGGGCTTTGTAGCGACTCTGGATAGGCAAGATCGGCCACTTCGATGTTTAACTGATTGATGTTCAGCCGTGGTTTTTTCGCCAAACTGGCATCAATCAGGGCTAGGTCGAAGTTCTCAAGGGTAAACTGATCAACTTTGACGGCAAATTCGGGTGCTGGTTCTTGTGTCTTTGCCGGTTTCTGTCCAGCGTCCTCTTGTTGTGACTTCTTTATCAATTTCAGCGGTCGCAACAGTCTCAGTGGTGAAAATCGACCATCCGCCAGTCGTGAGGCTTGCAGATCTCCGCCACTCAGTTTGACCGCTGCCAGCGTGGCTTGTTGCTGTTGCAGGTCGAAGCTGCCATTAGTCAGCAGCAGCTCGGCTAGCGTAAACTGGTCTTTTCCGCCGAAGGGCACCTTCAATTGCTGCAGCACGAGTTGCGCCTGCTGCAGCTGGATATTGCCATCTTCCGTGTAATTGATGTTGCTCGATACCGTCAGGTTGCCGAGAATCGGTGCCGTCAGAAATTCTGCCAGATAAGGATAGTACGGCTCCAGCGGGACGTCGTTGACGGTCAGATCGATTGCCGCTGTTGGTGGGTTGATCCCCACTTCTCCCTTGATTTCAGTCGTCAGCTGTCGATCGGTCGCCAAGCGAAAGTCTAAACCGGTTTTCTGGTAGAGCAATGTTGATAACTGCTCCACTTGTAGATTGATGCCGTGCAGTTCTTCCTGAACACCGCCCGGTGGCAGTTGATCCTGAAAGTGGACTTTGCCGTCAAACAGGTTCAACTCTGCAATTTGCACCGGTGGCAGTTCAGATTTTTCTGTCTCTTCCGGTTCTTCTGCTGGTGGCTCGCCGGTTTTCTCCTTCGCTGGGCTTAGCTTCTCAAAATTCCACAAACCCTCAGCATCGCGTGAAACAAACACTTCTGGTTCGTATATATCGAGGGATAGCAGGTTGAAATCCAACTTCATCAGGTCGGCCCAGTCAAGATCAAGAATCAGGGCCGGCATTCGGAACAGATCTTCACCTTCCAACTGGCGGATATCGATATCGGAGAGAGCCAGCTCTCCACCGAGCAACAATTTTGGTTCTTCCGAGGCCGAGATGCG
>CALZLE010000401.1 GCA_945788205.1 uncultured Desulfuromonadales bacterium | reverse complement strand
TGACCGATCTCCATCCGCACCACATTTAAGGCCATAGACGGCGTATCCAGCAACTGCTCGTCGAGAAATTTCGGCACAATGATCAGTTTTTCGGCAGGCTCTTTGTCCGGCAGAATCCGCGTCACAAAACGCCCAAAGAAGGGAGTAAAACCGATAAAGATAAGTGTATTCGCAACATTAAACAGTGTATTTGCATTGGCAATCTGCCGCGGAGTTTCTGCCGCCAACCTCGCGACCCCGGCCAATTGCTCCTGCATTGGTGAAATCATCCTGCTCCACTGGGCCAACTGATCGACAAAGCCGATCCAGATCAGCACCCCCAACACATTGAAAATAACATGCACGACCGCCGCTCGAACTGCCGGTCGCGATTTGCCGAGGGACGCCAACATGGCGGTCACGCAGGTTCCAACATTTGCCCCCAGAGCCAGAGCGATTCCAGCAGGCAGAGTAATAAACCCCTGACTGGCCATAACGATCACAATCCCGGTCGTCGCCGACGAGGACTGAACCAGCGCAGTAAAAAGAGCGCCGATGAGAATACCGAGTAGCGGATTTTCCATCCGCATCATCAGATCGAGAAAGGGTTGAAAGCTACGCAACGGGTGCATCGTTTCGCTCATAACATTCATGCCGAAAAAAACCAGCCCCAGACCGAGCAGAATGCCACCGTACTGTTTGAACTTGTCCCGTCGGCTGAGAAACAGCAGGGCAAAACCGACAGCGATAAACGCCAACGCCAGTTTCGTGACTTTAAAAGCGACAATCTGCGCAGTAATCGTGGTGCCAATATTGGCACCCATGATGACGCCAACAGACTGACTCAAAGTCATCAGTCCGGCACTGACAAAGCCGACAACCAGAACAGTGGTCACCGAAGAAGATTGAATCACCGCTGTCACCATCGCACCAATAAACGCGCCCTTAAAGCGGTTCGCTGTCAAGCGGCCAAGGACCTTCTGCATTCGTGCCCCAGCGGCGGCTTTCAGGGCATCGGTCATCTGCTCCATGCCGAGCAGAAAAAGCGCCAACCCGCCGAACACGCCCATACCCATCTCACCCCAAGCCATTGTCGGTGTGGCTTCCGGCAGAGCCCAGGCCAACAGAGGCAAGAACAATCCTGCGGCTAAGCAAAGACTAAAGAGTAGGAGATTTTTCTTTTTTTGGGAGAGAACAACCAACATACGAGCAGCTCCAGGTCAGTTTAGAAAATCATTATAACTGATCCGGACACATAATTAAAGAAACCCAACCAAGGAAGATGAAGTGGCTAATTAGTAGCTCGTTGACAAGAAGGACAGATCAGTGCTGTTGAGTCAGTGGTTCCGGAAAGACTAGTTGCTTTTTCGCAAACCCAGCAAAAGCAGTCCCGATCCAAGAATACTCAACACCAGACAAGCTTGAGCCATCAAGGGACCGTAGCGGGTGTAAAAAGTCGGCTCGCTGCCGAGCCCAACCAGGCGAGAAAGCTGTATTTCTTCAAAGAGTGGACTTGCTGCCGTGACCTTACCAGAAGGAGCAATGAACGCCGAAATTCCGGTATTGGCAGCGCGCGCCATCCAGACCCGGTTTTCAATCGCCCTAAAGCGGGCCATCGCCAGGTGCTGATAAGGGGCCGAGGAACGTCCGAACCAGGCGTCATTGGTCAAGTTAACCAGCAGACTGCTGCCCTGACGGACATAATCGCGCGCCAACTCCGGAAAAATCACTTCATAACAGATCAGCACACCGATACTGTGCCCATTGAGTGGCAGCGGGGTAACGGTTCCGGGCGTAAAATCACCGACCCCAAAAACCAATTTATTCACAAAAGAGAGCAGTTTGCCAAGCGGAACATATTCGCCAAACGGCACCAGATGAATTTTATCGGAACGCCCTAGCTGCTCTCCCTGCGGGGAATAAAGATAAGCGCTGTTAAAATAACTGATTTCGCCATTTTCCTGCTGGTGAAAAGCCGGGCTCCCGACCAGAAGATAGCTGTTGTGCTGCGCTGGCACTTGCCGCACCTGTTCCGAAGATGACGTCGATTCCTGGAGATAAAATGGCGTAGCTGCTTCCGGCCAGATCAACAGATCGGTGCCGGCGACGGCAGCCTGCTCTGAAAGCTGGAGATACTTATTGATGGTCGCCTGACGATATTGCGGGTCCCACTTGATTGCCTGATCGATATTTCCCTGAATCAGCGAAACTTTCAGTTGATCCTCACGCTGATCAAGCGATTGCCCTTCCCGCCAGGCACCGTAACCAAGATGAGTGGTCGACATCATCAGAGTGCCAGCCAACCCCAGCCAAGCAAAACGGCTACGTGGCTGCTGAAAAATCCAGGCCAAGGCACAGTTCACCGTAACCAGCAACAGACTGACACCGTAAACACCGGTCACATCGGAACTTTGAATCGCCTGCGAAAAATTCTGCTGTGAATAACCGAGCAGTGCCCAGGGGAAACCGGTCAGCAGTAGCGCACGCAGATATTCAAGCGCAACCCACAGAACCGGCAACGTCAGCAGGTAGGGAAGCCTATACTGCTTCTCGAAAGCGCACGCTAACCAGCTGGAAAGGGCAAAAAAACACGCCAGATAGGCGATCAGCAACAAATAAGCGATAAGAGAAAGAAACAGGTTCAGACCACCGTAGGTCGTCATCACAATATTCAACCAGTAGAGCACGGTGCCGAAAAAGGTGGCGCCACAAACAAAACCGGCCGCAAAGGGGCGCTGTTTCATCACCAACAACAGCGGAATTAACGCGACCCAAGCTAAAGGATAGAGATCGGGGCGTGGAAAAGCCGCAGCCAGCAGCAAGCCGGAAGCGGCAGAAAACATCAAAGTGCGGTCAAGTTGTGGCATCGGTATTAGCTCTGCTCTGCAACCACTTCGGCTGAAGGTGGAAAGATCCGCAGCTGCCGGATAGCCCGCTGGTCACTGGCGACAACCAGAATTTCGAAAGAATCGATTTCAACCCGTTCGCCAGCAGCCGGGACCCGGCCAAGGTGCTCAACCACGTAACCACCGACACTGTCGAACTTTTCCCGCTCAACCTCGACATCAAAATGCTCTTC
>CALZLE010000400.1 GCA_945788205.1 uncultured Desulfuromonadales bacterium | reverse complement strand
GACAGTCCCACGCCTCCGGTATGACCAGCTGATGACATTGGGCTGGAAGATTCTGCTTCCCGTAGCACTAGGTAACATCGTGCTTACGGCTGTTGCAGTCCTTCTCTGGCAGTAACCAGACATTGCATAGAGGATAGTTATGTTTAAAGAGTTCGCCAAAGGCCTGAGTATTACGCTGAAGTATCTGTTACCGGGAAACACAACAACGGTACAGTACCCAAAAGAGCGCTGCGAAATAGCACCTCGTTTTCGAGGGCTCCATCGCTTGGTGCCGACTCAGCATCGTGAAAAATGTGTTGCCTGTTATCTCTGTCCGACCGTTTGCCCGGCTAAGTGCATCACGGTTGAATCGGCAGAGAATGAAACTGGTGAAAAATACCCGAGAGTTTACGAGATTGATATGCTGCGCTGTATTTTCTGCGGTTATTGCGTAGAGGCTTGTCCGGTCGAAGCAATTGAGATGACCGACAGATACGAGCTGGCCAATTTCGAACGGGCTGATTTTAACTTCGATAAAGAACGTCTTCTGAAGTCGTAAGAAGGAGCAGCGAACCCATGGAAGCCATCCTTTTTTATCTGACAGCACTAGTCGCAATACTTGCCGCATTTTTCGTCACAAAATGTCGGAATCCGGTTAACAGTGCTCTCTGTCTGGTCACGAACTTTCTGTGTTTAGCAGTTTTGTACGTGATGCTTGAAGCACCTTTTATGGCGGCAATCCAGATTATGGTTTACGCCGGTGCAATTATGGTTCTGATTGTCTTCGTTATCATGCTGCTGAACCTTGGTACGGCGACAAAGAGCGTCTATACCCATGGTTTGTTGGGTGGTGGTGTTCTGTCAGTACTCATGCTGTTTTTGACTAACCGCTTTGTTGCAAATGGTCAAGCGACCGGTACCGGTGGTGAGATTACCAGCGAAGTGATTCAGAGTTATGGACACACCGAGTTGATCGGTAAAGCAATGTTCACCGACTTCCTGCTGCCCTTCGAGATTGCTTCAATCTTGCTTCTGGTCGCAATTATCGGTGCTGTCGTCCTCTCAAAACGGAAAGTTTAACCGAGTAAAGGTTGGGAGATAGATCATGATTAGCGTACATCATTACCTGCTATTGAGCGCCATTCTCTTCTGCATCGGTACCTTTGGGGTGCTGACCAGAAAGAATGCCATCGTCATCTTCATGTGTATTGAGGTGATGCTCAACTCGGTCAATCTGACCTTTATTGCCCTGTCTCGGCACGTTGGCAATATGGATGGGCAGATCTTTGTTTTCTTTGTCATGACGGTTGCTGCAGCTGAAGCTGCTGTCGGTTTGGCATTAATGATCGCATTCTTCCGCAATAGAGAATCGATCGATGTCGACGACTTCAACATGCTTAAATGGTGATGTTATCCGCCTTTCGGATATTTCAGCTAATAGGAGAGTTTGATGTACAATAATCTGTGGCTCATTCCGTTCTTCCCGCTGGTGGGGTCGATTATAAACGGCCTGCTCGGTAAGAAGATCAAGAACGAGAAGGTAATCGGTGGTCTCGGTACCCTGATGATGTTCTTTTCGTTCCTGGTCGCCTGCCAGAACTTCTTTGGCCTCAGGGCATCAGAGCAAAAAGTCTTCCAAGAATCTATCGGTTCTTGGATGTCGGTTGGCAACCTGCAAATCGACTGGGGCTTCCTGCTCGATCCTTTGTCGGCAGTCATGATTCTGGTCGTTACTGGTGTCGGTACCTTGATCCACCTCTACTCGATCGGTTACATGCACGGAGAAGAAGGTTTTTACCGGTTCTTCAGCTACCTGAACCTGTTTGCCTGCGCTATGCTGTTCCTGGTTCTTGGCAACAATGCGCTGGTCATGTTCATCGGTTGGGAAGGTGTTGGTCTTTGCTCCTATCTGTTGATCGGTTATTACTTTGAAAAGAAGAGCGCTGGCGATGCTGCCAAGAAGGCATTTGTCGTCAACCGGATTGGTGACTTCGGTTTCCTTTGCGGCCTGCTGACCCTGTTTTGGGCACTCGGCAGCAAGGGTGTCTGGACCATGAATTTTATCGAGATCGGTGAGAATGCTCACCTCCTCGAATCCGGCGGGGTTCTCATTACCGTTGTTACCTTGTGCTTCTTTTTAGGTGCTTGTGGTAAATCTGCACAGCTTCCACTCTACACCTGGTTGCCTGATGCGATGGAGGGCCCGACTCCGGTTTCCGCCCTGATCCACGCAGCCACAATGGTTACCGCTGGTGTTTACATGATCGGTCGGATGAACGTGTTGTTTGCAATGGCTCCGACAACGATGATGACAATTGCCTTTGTCGGTGCTGCAACAGCAATCTTCGCAGCGAGCATCGGTTTTGCTCAGAACGATATTAAGCGTGTACTTGCTTACTCAACCGTTTCCCAGCTGGGTTTCATGTTTATGGCGATGGGTGTCGGTGCTTTTACCGCCGGTATCTTCCACTTAATGACTCACGCTTTCTTTAAAGCATGTCTGTTCCTCGGTTCCGGTTCGGTTATCCACGGTATGCACCATGCTTATCACCATGCACACTTGGATGATGATCCACAGGACATGCGAAATATGGGTGGTTTGAGGAAATTCATGCCAATTACCCATTGGACATACTTCATCTCTTGTCTGGCGATTGCCGGGATGCCGTTCTTCTCCGGTTTCTTCTCTAAGGATGAGATCCTCTGGTGGACCTTCGCCTCGACTCGCGGCAGTTATGTTGTTTACGGGATTGGCGCTATTGCTGCGTGTATGACAGCTTTCTACATGTTCCGCAGCTTGTTCATGACTTTCTACGGTGAGCAGAAGACAGATGCACGTGCGAAAGATCACATCCCTGAATCAGGGCTGACCATCACTATCCCTTTGATGGTACTGGCTGGTCTGGCGACTGTCGGTGGTTTGATCGGTATCCCGCACGCGATCGACATCTTCCATGTCGGCAACTTGTTCCATGATTGGTTGGCTCCGGTCTTCAGCCAAGCACAGCAGCTGAATGTCATCGAAGCTCACGGTAGTGCTTCGGTTGAGATTGCCTTGATGATTCTTTCGGTGTTAATCGGTCTGGCTGGTATCGCCGGAGCGTTCATGATGTACATGAAGAACCCGGAGGCACCTGGCAAGTTCACTGCAAAGTTCCCGGGACTGCATAAGATTGTTTTCAACAAGTGGTACGTTGATGAACTGTACGACTTCTTGTTTGTAAATCCCTGTAAGAGAATCGGAACCTTCCTCTGGCGAGGCTTCGATGTGAAAGTTGTTGACGGTGTAGTCAATGGAGTAGGCTGGGTCGCCAAGGGGATCGGTGCCGGTCTCAAGTACACTCAGTCCGGTTACCTGCATAACTACGCAGTGGCCATGGTTGTCGGCGTCGTTGTGATCGTCGGTTACTACGTCTTCGGTTAATTGTCAGACTGCGAATTCGATAAAGTTACAAGGAGCGATTCCACATGGCCGATCATCTTCTTAGCATAATGACCTTTTTCCCGCTGTTGGGGATGTTGTTTATCCTCTTCATTCCACGGGACAACGACGGACTGCTCAAGGGTTTTACCCTGGTAGTCACGTTGATCACCTTCGTTATCAGCCTGCCGCTGGCTTTTAACGATGTATTCACCACCTCGGGTGGGATGCACTACAAAGAATTCAGTGAGTGGATCAACATCGATGGTTTCTTCCAGATGAATTACAATCTGGGTATCGATGGTATCAGCCTCTGGCTGGTCATGCTGACCACTTTCATCATGCCGATCGCGGTCCTCTCGACCTGGAAAGCGGTAGACAAGAACACCAAGGGCTTTATGGCGCTGCTGTTACTGCTGGAAACCGGCATGCTCGGCGCGTTCGTATCCCTCGACCTGTTCCTGTTCTACATCTTCTGGGAATTGATGCTGATCCCGATGTACTTCCTGATCGGTATCTGGGGTGGCAAGAACCGTATCTACGCTGCTGTTAAGTTCTTTATCTACACGGCAGTCGGTTCCCTGCTGATGCTGGTAGCGATCATCTTCGTTTACTACTATGCACTGCAGAGTGGCGCCCCGATTAACGGTTTTGGAATTCAAGAGTTCTACATGCTTGATCTTCCATACAACGCGCAGTACTGGTTGTTCCTGGCCTTCGGTTTCAGTTTCGCTATCAAGGTGCCGATGTTCCCACTGCACACTTGGTTGCCTGACGCACACACCGAGGCACCGACCGCTGGTTCGGTTATCCTGGCGGCTGTCTTGCTGAAGATGGGTACTTACGGTTATGTCCGTTTCGCCATGCCGCTGTTCCCGGATGCAGTACAGACCTTCATTCCGCTGTTGGCAACCTTATCAGTTGTTGGCATCATCTATGGCTCGCTCGTCGCCATGATGCAGGAAGATGTCAAGAAGCTGGTTGCTTATTCTTCGGTTGCTCACCTTGGCTTTGTCATGCTCGGTATCTTCGCTATGAACCTGCAAGGCATGGCTGGCGGTATCATCCAGATGATCAACCACGGGGTTTCGACCGGCGCGCTCTTCCTTATCGTCGGTTTCATTTACGAGCGTCGTCATACGCGTATGATCAGCGAGTTTGGTGGCCTGGCCCACAAGATGCCGATTTTTGCAACCATCTTCCTGATCATCACTTTCTCATCGATCGGCCTGCCAGGTACCAACGGCTTCGTTGGCGAGTTCTTGGCTTTGGTCGGTGCATTTGAGAGTGGACTGCGCTGGTACGCGGTCGTCGCAACGACGGGTGTCATCTTTGCTGCTGTCTACATGCTCTGGATGTACCAGCGGGTCATGATGGGTAAAATCACCAACCCGGCCAACGAGAACCTGAGTGATTTGTCGGTACGCGAAATTGTCGTAATGATGCCGCTGGTTCTCTTCGTTTTCTGGATTGGTATCGCTCCGAACACCTTCTTTGAGAAGATGAATCCGGCAGTGGAGCAATTGCTTAATCAAATGAATAACAATAAGGTTGCAGTCGTTGAAATTCAGCAGCCTGTTGTTGCTAATTTGCTCGAAACTAAGTAACTGTAATTTAGTGTAAACACTGGTTCCCAAGGAGCTGTTTGATGGACGCAAATTTAGTTCAAGAAGCCATGCAGAATGTGAACTTTCAGGCGATTATGCCGTCTTTAGTTCTCAGCGTTTTTGGCATGGTACTGCTGCTGGTGTCAGTCTTTTCCCCACGCGGAAAAACGACACATGTCGCTTGGTTGAGTTTTATTGCTCTGATTGTCACCGGGTTCGTCTCGCTGAATGGCTGGAATAATCCACAGGCTGGATTTGCCGGTAGCGTAGTGCTGGATAACTTCGCGACTTTCTTCAGCATGACCTGCCTGATTGCCGCTGGACTGACTATTCTCATGTCAGACAGTTACCTGCAGCGTGAAGGGTATCCAGTCGGTGAATATTATCCACTGATCCTGTTTACCACCGCAGGTGCCATGTGGATGGCTTCTGGTACTGATCTGATGACCATTTTCTTGGGTCTTGAGGTTCTGTCAGTCTCCTTGTATGTCTTGGCCGGTTTCTTCCGAGGTCAGACACGCTCGAATGAAGCTGGTTTGAAGTACTTCTTCCTGGGTGCATTCTCGACAGGCTTCCTGCTCTACGGTGTGGCACTGATCTACGGCGTGACTGGAACCACTAAGATTGATGGTATCGCTCAGTTTGTACAAGCTATGCCCGATTCAACCTCAAACGTTATGTTTATCGCAGGTGGTATGCTGCTGTTGACTGGCTTCCTGTTCAAGGTCGCCGCAGCACCGTTCCACATGTGGACTCCTGATGTTTATCAAGGCGCACCAACTCCAATCACTGCTTTTATGAGTGCTGGTCCTAAAGCTGCTGCCTTTGCTGCCTTTATCCGCGTTACCATTATCGGTCTTGAGAGCTTGCAAGCTGATATTACCGCCGTCTTCTGGGTCCTCGCTGTTCTGACCATGACCG
Source organism: uncultured Desulfuromonadales bacterium (assembly GCA_945788205.1). Taxonomy (GTDB): domain Bacteria; phylum Desulfobacterota; class Desulfuromonadia; order Desulfuromonadales; family Geopsychrobacteraceae; genus Malonomonas. The sequence goes on along the minus strand of CALZLE010000400.1, from coordinate 5,405 downwards.
TTGGTAACTTCATCGCGTTAAGTCAAAAAGACGTCAAGCGGATGCTCGCTTACTCGTCGATCTCTCATGCTGGTTATGCTCTGGTTGGTCTGGTTGCCTGGAACGAAATTGGGGTCACTGGAATCATGTTCTACATGCTGGTTTATACCTTCATGAACATGGGCGCCTTTGCTGTGCTGGTACTGGTCGGTAAGAAGGGTGAAGAGAACCTGACAATAGATGGCCTCGCAGGTATGGGCTACAAGCGTCCGGTACTGGGTATTGTTCTCTGTATCTTCCTCTTCTCTTTGATGGGTATGCCACCAACAGCTGGTTTTGCTGGCAAGTTCTACATCTTTGCCGGTGCTGTTAAGGCTGGTTATATCTGGTTAGCTGTCATCGGTGTTCTCAACTCTGCCGTTTCGCTCTACTATTATCTGCGGGTCATGGTCTCCATGTACTTCAAGGATGAAGGTGAGGATTTTGCTTGGGTTTCGATGAATACTGCCACCGCAATCTCGATCGTCATTGCTCTGGCTGGCGTTCTGGTTATGGGTGTTATCCCTGGTCCTTTCATGGAAATGGCTAAATTGGCCGGTTTCTAATAGATCAGGTTTTGAATACTAAGCCCTTCGGTTTTGCCGAAGGGCTTTTTTTATGCCTGAAATTGGTGAATCGGTTAAACTGCAAAAATGGATCTTCCGGTTTACCTGACAAAACTACAGCAGCTCGATCAAATTGAATCTGTCGCAACCGAGGTGAGCTGCGATTTAGAATTGGCAGCACTTTGTCGTCGTGAGTTTGCCAAGCCTGATGGTGGCAAAGCACTCCTTTTTAAGCAACTCAAAGGGTCGAAGCTCCCGGTTGTGGCAAACCTGTTCGGATCGGAATTAAGAGCCGCGCAAATGCTTCACAGCCGATCGTTCGTTGAGATTGAAGGCAAAGTAAAGCGATGGATGCAAGCGGGACAGGGGACTGCCGAGCAGCGATTGAATTCCAACGTTGCGGCACGAAAAAGAGTCGATTCACTGCATACAAATTTGCAGCAAGCTGATCATCCTGATGCGCAGAGTTTACCAGCCATTCGAAGTTGGTCGGGGGAAACAGGGCGCTATCTGACCCTTGCCTTGACGGTGACTCAGCATCCAGACACGGGTCAGTGCAACCTTGGACTTTATCGGGCGCAAATTCTCGGGGAAGATCGAATCGCTTTGAACTTTGCACCGGGGTCAGGTGCTGCGCAGCATTTGCAAGTGGTTGCTGAGCGCAATGAGGTGCTGCCGGTTGCACTTTTTTTGGGGAGTGACCCCGCATTGCTCTGGTCAGCTGCTGCACCGCTTCCTGCCAGTTGTGATGAATTTACTTTTACAACCGCACTGTTTAATCGATCGTTCTCCTTTACTCAGTGTCACAGCCAGAATCTGCAGGTTCCGGCAGATGCTGAAATAGTAATTGAAGGTCAGATCGATCCTCGCCAGACCTGTGTCGAGGGACCGTTTGGAAATCACACCGGCAGCTATGTCACACGACAAGATTGCCCTGTTCTGCAGGTTACTGGAATCCAGCAAAAGCCTCAGGCTGTCATGCCGCTGACCGTTGTTGGTCCGCCGCCGAGCGAGAATATTTTCCTGGCTCAGGCAAATCAGATTCTCATCCGTGAGATGTTAAAGATCGATTATCCACAGATCCTTGATCTGCAGATGCCGATAGAAACGATTTTTCACGCCACCAGTTTGTTGAAGGTTCGCTCACTGAATCAAAAGGATAACCGAGAGTTGATCGATAACCTGTGGAAATCAAGTCCACTACGCCGGGCAAAGATTATAATATTACTCGATGAGGATATTGAGCTGAAGTCTTTTGCCCACTGTTGGTGGCGCACCATCAATCAGTTTGATAGTGGCAAACTCTACCAAGACAGCGGTCGGATAGCCATTGATGCAACGGGGGTGGACCCGGCATCACTGGTGAAGGAAGATCAGCAGACCATCGACCTTCTTAAACAACGTCGCAGCGAATACAAACTCTGAAACTACTTACCTTATGACGTCACCCATCACGACTGAAAACAACACATTAGCAACCTTGCAAAACGTCTTCGGCTATCAAGCTTACCGTCCGTTTCAGGAAGAGATAATTGACGGTCTGATTGCTGGAGAAGATGCTTTTGTGCTGATGCCGACCGGTGGCGGAAAGTCGCTATGTTATCAGATTCCGGCACTGCATCGCGCTGGGATTGCCATCGTTGTTTCGCCGCTTATCTCATTGATGAAAGACCAGGTCGATGCGCTGCTGGCAAATGGGGTGCGGGCCGCCTGCTACAATTCTTCGCTTGGTGCAGAAGAAGCCCGGCAAACGCTGGCAAGTCTGCATCAAAAAGAGCTTGATCTCCTTTACGTTGCGCCAGAGCGACTCCTTTCTGATGGTTTTCTTGATCGACTGCATGAACTAGATGTATCGCTCTTTGCTATCGATGAAGCCCATTGTGTTTCGCAGTGGGGGCATGATTTCCGCCCGGAATATGTGCAACTCGGAAAGCTCAGAGATTTGTTCCCCGGCGTGCCGATGGTTGCACTGACGGCGACGGCAGAAAAGCAGACCCGTCTCGATATTCTGCAGCGATTGCAGCTCCGCAGCGCCCGGCATATTATCGCCGGTTTTGATCGTCCGAACATTCGTTACACCGTCATCGATAAGGCGAAGCCATACTTGCAGTTGAGCGCGTTTCTCGACAGTCGCCAGCAGGAATCGGGAATTGTTTATTGCTTGAGTCGCAAGCGGGTTGAAGAGGTTGCAGAAAAGCTGCAAGCTGATGGTGTCAGCGCAGCGGCATACCACGCCGGACTCCCAGCGCAACAACGGAAACAGGTCCAGGATGAGTTTCTGCGTGATGATCTGCAGATTGTCGTCGCCACGGTCGCTTTCGGCATGGGGATCGATAAGCCGAACGTCCGATTTGTCGTGCACTACGATTTGCCGAAAAATATCGAGAGCTATTATCAGGAAACCGGGCGGGCCGGACGTGATGGTCTGCCGGCAGAAGCTTTGTTGCTGTTCGGCTACGGCGATATTGCCATCAGCCGTGGGTTGATCGAAAAGAGTGATAATCACGAGCAGAAACGGATCGAGATCCACAAGTTGAACGCGATGGTCGCCTTTGCCGAATCGGGAACCTGCCGACGGCGGGCACTGCTCGGGTATTTCGGGGAAACACTGGCGGAAGATTGCGGCAACTGTGATATCTGTCTCAACCCGCCGGAGCGTTACGATGCCACCGAAGATGCCCGAAAGGCACTCTCATGTGTGTTTCGGGTCGGGCAGCGTTTCGGTATCGGTCACGTTATCGAAGTGTTGCGGGGCGCCAAAACGCAACGAATCTTCGATCTGCGCCACGATCAGCTCTCGACCTATGGTATCGGTCGGGAAGAGAGTCAGGATCACTGGAGTCACCTGCTGCGGCAACTGATCCACCACGGGTATCTGGAACAGGACATCGCCAGTTATTCGGTGTTAAAGCTGACGGAAACCGCCCGGCCGCTGCTGCGCGGGGAGATGCAGCTGACGATCACCAAACCGCGCCTTAAAGCGGTCAAGAAAAAGAAAGCCCCGGCAAAGATTGTCGGTATCGAATACGATCAGGAGCTGTTTAATCAGCTGCGGACGTTGCGCAAACAGATTGCCGATCGCGACGGTGTACCGCCCTATGTCGTGTTTGGTGACGCCAGTCTTGCAGAAATGGCAGCAACACTGCCGACCGATGCTGAGGCATTTTTGCAAATCAACGGTGTTGGCCAGACCAAGTTACAGCGTTACGGCGCCGAATTTATGGAAGAGGTCACCAGCTTTCTTTGTCGATAAAGTATCTCCACGGCATGTTTTTGACGCTATCTACAGTGGTTTTGTGAACTGACTTGACCCGATGGGGGAGAATGCCGGATATTGTACGGACAATTATTAATGCTGCTGTGAGTGTCGTGGAGGGGTGCCGTGCAACAGGAGATTTTAGATAGGAGCCGTCTTGTTCAGTGAAAGCTGATGGGGCGGTTTTTTGTGTTTTAGGTGGTGTTAAGTGACAATTTATGAATTGTTATTTGTGTTTGCCCCCATGTTACTGAAGCGGGGGATTGCAGCATAATAACATTCAGAAAACAATATAAAGAATAGAAAATAGCTAGATAGCCTTTTATGCCGTACTTAATTACGGCTTTTAGGCCGTCTAATACTCGTTATGTTTCAAGAATTATAAATTATTTGCGTAGCACTTGAGGGGGGAGAAAATGGAACAAACGAAAGTACAAGTTGTACCTTTCTCTAGCATTTTCACTGATCAAGTAGCATCAATGATCGTAAATATACAGCAAGAGGAATTCAATTTACCAATAACGGCAGAGGATCAACCAGACCTATTTGAAATCCCAACTTTTTACCAAAAAGGAAATGGCAATTTCTGGGTCGCTATCCATAATGACAAAGTAGTCGGAACTATCGCAATAATTGACATTGGGAACAAGCAAGTTGCTTTACGGAAAATGTTTGTCCATAAAGATTACAGGGGAAGAAGTACCGGAACGGCTCATATTTTATTTGACTCATTGCTGTCGTGGTCAAAAGAAAAAAATGTTCAAAGCATTTACCTCGGAACTACCGAAAGAATGCATGCCGCACAGCAGTTTTACGTAAATAAGGGTTTTGCAGAAATCAATAAAACGGAATTACCTGAATCATTTCCAGTAATGGAAGTTGACAGCAAATTCTACTTATTAACGAACAAATAAAGAAAGCTAACCCTTATCAACGCGGACGGGAAATACGTCTGTGCTCAATTGAAAAGCAAAACCAAATTGCGGTGGGCCGCAAGTTGCGCGTCGCCCGCCGGTTATCATGAACCGTTAGCTCTAAGAAAGAAAAATGATGGCGCAAAGTGAAACACTTGATGAACATGCAACTAATCGCCTTTTTAAGTGGTTAGTAGTCGGGATCATTTTAATTGTCATCGGTTATTCTGCTGTTTTGATAATTACAACTTGGCCTATATCCCGATTCAGTGTCGAAGCTGCTGGCACATTCGGTGACAGTTTTGGCCTTCTCACCTCCCTATTCTCAGGCCTTGCTTTTGCTGGCTTAATCTGGACAATCCTGCTCCAGCGTGTCGAATTACAGTTACAAAGAAAAGAACTTCAAGAAACCCGAAGACAAGCAATTTTAACTCGTTTAATGACTGTTACCCAAAATCAGGCGGCGGCTTATCGGGCTGAGATTTCTAGCCTTAAGTTCCATGACATAAATTTTTCAGGTGAACCAATCGGTATTCACCAAATGTTACAAGCCATGAATTCACACATGGAAACTTTTGCAAAAGAGAATCAAGAAAAACCCCTGTCCCCAGAAGAGCATATGGAAAAATTAGGGGATTATTTAAAATCAAT
>CALZLE010000399.1 GCA_945788205.1 uncultured Desulfuromonadales bacterium | reverse complement strand
ATCCCATTGTACCTGACCCTGTTGATGGTTTTTTTAATTCCAGTGTCATCTGCTGAAGCTGAATCCTATTCATCCATCCGCAATGACTATCATCGTTTGGTTAAATCCTCACAGCTGCAAAGACAAAGGACGAATTGGGAAAAAATTATCCGCCGCTTCGATCGTTACGTTGCGCAGCACCCGGCAGATAAATATGCTTCGAAAGCAATGTTTCTTAAAGCTCGTGCCTGGGACGGCTTATCACTCGCTTCCGGTGGTCAGGAAGACGCGCGCGAGGCGATAAGTCAGTATCTTGAAATGGTCGATCGCTTCCCTGCCAATAAGCTGACTGATGATGCTCTGTATGCCGCCGGACAAATCGCAGAAAAGCGATTAAAAGATCAAAAGTCTGCTTACCGATATTATCGTTGGCTGGTCGATCAGGTTCCGCAAGGTGATTATGTCAAAAAAGCGAGAGAGCGTTTGCTTTACCTGCCTGAGCCAGCAGCAGAGCCGGCACCTCCCGTTAAAAAAACAGCATATTCTGCATCTTCAGACTCTCCCCGCTTAGAAAAAATCCGTTACTGGAGTGGGCCCGAATACACCCGGGTTGTATTTGATTTAAGCGCACCAGTTGCCGCAAAACCGCATCTTCTCAAAGGTGATAAACCACGCCTTTATTTCGATCTGCTTTATACCGATCTTTCTCCTGAATTGCAGCAGAATGTTGCCATCCTGAATGGACTCGTGCAAAGGGTTCGCGCCAGTCGCTTTGATGAACAACGGACCCGCGTAGTCCTCGACCTTTATCGTGAGACTGAATACAAGTTTGTCAATCTTGAAAAGCCCTACCGTCTAGTTGTTGATCTGCTCGGCAAACCCAAGCCTGGAAAGAAAATATCGCAGAACAATGCGGCCCGCGCGGGAAAAAATGACGATTCGATTGCAGACATTCTCAACCAGGTTCCAAATCAACAGCCGGTTTTGCACGTGCCACAGCAGAGTAAGGGGAAGGGGCTTCGTTTAATTGTTGTCGATGCTGGTCATGGCGGAAAAGATCCTGGAGCGGTTGGGCCGAACGGGGTTTTGGAGAAAAATGTCACTCTCGGCATGGCGAAGTCTTTGGCAACGGCATTGCGCAACCAACTCGGGGTCAAAGTTTTGCTGACCCGTTCTGATGATCGTTTTCTGGAACTTCGTGCGCGGACTGCCTATGCCAATCGTGTCGGAGCTGATTTGTTTATCTCATTGCATGCAAATGCCAGCAGAGCGAGAAAAGTATACGGCCTGGAAACCTACTTTTTAAATCTTTCGAAAAACAATCAAGCTGCAGAGGTTGCCGCGCGTGAAAATGGAACTTCGCTGCAGGATGTCAGCAATTTGGAAGCGATACTCTTCGATTTGATGGCGAATGCAAAAATCAACGAATCGAGTCGTCTGGCGGCAAAAGTGCAAAAAGCGATGGTTGCCGGATTGCGGCCTCATTACAGCAAGATAAAAGACCTTGGTGTCAGGCAAGGTCCTTTCCACGTATTGCTTGGTGCGACGATGCCATCGGTGTTGGTTGAAGCCGCTTTTATCAGCAACTCGCGTGAAGAGAAGCGCTTGAAGAGCAAAACCTATCAAAAACGCGTAGCAGATGCGATTGTTAAAGGTGTCAGGAATTACGCGGCAACCATAGATAAGGTCGCGAAAAGATGACCACTGAAACTACGAGAGAACTCAACACGTCACTCACCGCAGCAAACCTGCTGTCTGGCAGTTCTTATGAGACCCGACGGCCGTTAATTCTGGAGAGTGTCAAAGATTTTATTGATGGACACTTTGATCGGATTAAACAGCTCGTCATAGAGGGTGCTTCTGGTCGTGCGGTTGTTCAAGAGCTGACAGCGGCATTCGATCAGCTTAATGACATTCTTTTTCAGGTTGTCAGTTACGACCTTGATCCAGATGAGGTGAGCCAATGTGCGCTGATCGCATTGGGTGGATATGGTCGTGAGGAGATGAACCCTAAATCGGATCTCGATTTGATGTTTTATTTCGAGCCCGCCGGCGAACAAGCGGCCAAAATCATTTCTGATCGGATGCTTTACCTGCTGTGGGATTTGGGCTTGGATGTCGGATATAGTGTGCGCTCCGCAAAAGACTGTATCGACAACTGCCAGGACACAACCGTTCGGACGTCTCTGCTTGATGCTCGCTTGTTGTCTGGCTCTCTCGATGTGTTTGGTCGTTTTCGAATTCAAGTCAGCAGTTACGTTCTGAATCATGAATCTCAGAGATTTATCAAACAAAAAATTATTGAAAACAATGAGCGGCGCAAAAAATACGGTTCCTCGGTCTATGTGCTCGAGCCTAACCTGAAAGAGGGTGAAGGAGGGCTCCGTGATCTGCATTCCTGTCTGTGGATTGCGCGGGTCAAATTCAAAGCGGCGAGTTTGCAGGAACTGGTCATCAAGGGCATCCTCAATGAACAACAAGCTGAAGAATTCCGCTCTGCTCTCGACTATCTCTGGCGGATCAGAAACTATATGCATTTCATGGGGCAGCGCAAAAGCGACCAGATCTCTTTCGACCTGCAGCGACAGATAGCAGAAGCTTTCGGCTATGAAGATGGGCGCAAGGGATCGGCTGTTGAACTGTTCATGCAGGATTATTATCAGCATGCTGCTTATGTTGAGCACCTGGCCACCAGTTTGATTTCTGAGGCAACTCAACGAGATAAACTGCAAAAGGGCTTTCTGGGTGTCTTTAACCGCCGCAATTTAGAAGATGGTTTCACCGTTGGGCGAGGTGAACTTGGCTGCAGCAATGAAGAGCTGTTTAAGAAAAATCCGGCTTTGATCATGAAAGCTTTTGAGTTGACGCAGAAACACGACGTCAAACTCAACTTGAAGCTAAAAGCAATGATCCGCGAAAGTTTACCACTGGTCAATGATAAGGTCCGCCGTTCCCGGCAGATGAGCGATTCCTTTATGGCGATTTTACGTCACACCAAAGGAGTCGGTAAAACCTTACGTAAAATGCATCACCTGCATGCACTCAACGCCTTTATCCCTGAATTTAAGAACATTTTCTGCAAAGTACAGTTCGATCTGTATCACATTTATACAGTCGACATTCATTCGCTTTTTGCCGTTGAAGAAATGTGCAAATTGTGGGACGGCGAATATGCGGACGACTACCCACTGCTGACCGATGTCGCAAATAACATCGAGAAGCGTGAGCTGATGCTTTTGTCGATTCTGTTTCACGATATCGGCAAGGGGAGTGGAAAGGACCACAGTACTCAGGGCGCCTCAATGGTTCCGACCATTGCCCGTCGACTGGGCCTTAATCGCGAGGACCGACATCGCCTGCAGTTTCTTGTCCAGCATCATCTGAAAATGGCCCACATTTCACAGCGCCGCGATCTGCATGATATGAAAATGATTTCGCAATTTGCTGAACTGATGGGAATGAGTGAGAATTTGCGGATGCTCTATCTCCTGACGTTCTCAGACTTGCGCGCTGTTGGGCCTGATGTCTGGTCGGAATGGAAAGGGCAGTTACTTCAGGAACTGTACGAAAAGACCTTTGACGTTCTGGAGAAGAAGGATTTCTATCAAGAAGTTCGTTCCGAAAAAGCGCGAAATCGAAAACGAAAAATTCGGGCAGCGCTCTCTGGAGATTATCCCGACAGCAGAATCAATCGTGCCCTCAACAGCCTTTCGACCCGATATCTGCTGAGTTACCGCTCTCGTCAGATCATTCCACATCTGCGTCTTGCCCTCGGACGAGGGAAAAATCCACTAGCCATGCAGATAGAACAGAAACCGGACGCTGGCTACACCGAGCTCACCCTGGCAACAATCGATTCTCCCGGCCTGTTTTCACTCATTACTGGTGTTATGGCTGGGCATTCTATCAATATCTTGGGCGCTCAGATTCACACCCGAAAAACCGGTGCGGTCCTCGATGTTCTTCAGGTCAATAGTGCCATTGGTGATGTGGTCGATAATGAGGCCAAATGGCAGCGGGTTGAAAATGATCTGATTGCTGCCATAGAGGGTCGTATTTATGTGGCGGATCTGGTTGAGAAAGCTCAGGCTCCAACCTATTTGCAGGGCACACGTGAAAAGCCGAAGCGGCCAAACAAGGTCGAGTTTGACAATGAGGTGTCGGACCGTTACACAGTTCTGGATATCTTTGCCAACGACAAGGTTGGTCTTTTATACGACATAACCCGGACACTTAACGAACTAGGCCTTTATATTGCCGTGTCTAAAATTTCGACCAAAGTCGATCAGGCGGCAGACGTTTTTTATGTCAGTGACATTTTTGAACAGAAGATCACCGATCCGGAAAAGATCGAAACAATTCGTAAAACGCTATTGAAACGACTTGAGTAGGTGATGGACCACTACCTTGATATTTTTCTCAACTATCTGAATGTTGAACGCGGCCTGTCTGCAAACACACTCTCAGCCTACAGTCGAGATTTGAATTCCTACATCAGCTTCCTGGTCGAGAAGCAGGGCATTGACGACCCTGCTGCTATCGGACATTCACAGATTTTGGCTTATCTGGGAACATTAACAAAAAGTGGTTTATCTCCCCGCAGTCGGGCACGAAATTTAAGTGCAATGCGGATGTTTCATCGTTTTTTGTTGCGAGAAAAATACACGCAGCTTGATCCGACAGCGCTGATTGAGTCACCACGGTCCGTTCCGGCGCTACCGAAACTGTTGTCGCAGGCACAAGTCGATTCGTTGCTTAATGCCCCTGCGGGCGACAGTCCTTTGGTTTTGCGCGACAGAGCAATGCTCGAGACCCTTTATGCCACTGGAATGCGGGTCTCGGAATTGGTTGGCTTAAGGTTGGGTGACCTGAAACTCGATATCGGTTGTGTTAACGCCTTCGGGAAGGGGAGTAAACAGCGCTTGATTCCGATCGGCGAGGTTGCACTTGAAATCTTGTTAGATTACCTGCAGAATGGGCGACCGAAAATACAGCGAGAATCCATATGCGATCAGGTTTTTCTGAATCGCCTCGGCAAATCGATGTCGCGCCAGGGTTTCTGGAAAAACCTTAAGCGCTATGCTCTGCTGGCGGGTATAACCCATGATGTTTCTCCGCATATGTTGCGTCACTCATTTGCCACACATTTGCTAGAAAATGGTGCTGATCTGCGGGCCGTACAGACAATGCTGGGGCATGCAGATATCTCGACAACACAGATTTATACGCATGTGATTCAGGAGCGTTTGAAGAAAATACATCAGCGCTATCATCCGCGCGGTTAAGTTTTTATACTAGAGGATTTTATGAAGTATATCGTTCTACTTGGTGATGGAATGTCAGACGAACCGGTGGCTGAACTCGGTGGGAAAACCCCACTGCAGGCGGCCGTAACCCCGAATATGGATCGTTTGGCCAAGAGCAGTCAGATT
>CALZLE010000398.1 GCA_945788205.1 uncultured Desulfuromonadales bacterium | reverse complement strand
GGGCAAACCACTGGAAGACTCACTGCAAAAAGTTGATGGTAAAATCGAACAGCTGGACAAAGCTCGCACTGTCGCGGATGCCCGACTTGATGAGCAGCTGAAGTCGCTGCTCGGTAGCCAGACCAAGCTGGAAACCGAAACCGGCAATCTGGTAAAGGCCCTGCGTGCTCCGCAAGTGCGTGGTCGCTGGGGGGAAATCCAGCTGCGTAAAGTAGTGGAAATGGCGGGGATGCTCAATTACTGCGACTTTGTCGAGCAAGAAACCGCCGATGGTGGCCGCCTGCGCCCCGATATGATCGTCAAACTACCGAACGGTCGCAACATTGTTGTCGACTCAAAAGCGCCGTTGCAGGCCTACCTCGAATCACTCGAAGCGGAGGATGACGACCAGCGCAAAGCTCATCTGGCCCACCATGCGCGACAAATTCGAGATCACCTGCAAAAACTCTCGGCAAAAAACTATTGGGAACAGTTTCAACCGACACCCGAGTTCGTTGTGCTTTTTCTGCCGGGTGAAACCTTCTTCTCTGCCGCACTGAATCAAGATCCAGGCTTGATCGAAGCGGGTGTTGACCAGAAAGTCCTGCTTGCCACCCCGACAACACTGATCGCCCTGCTTCGTTCCGTCGCTTACGGTTGGCGCCAGGAACAGCTGACCGAAAATGCCGAACAGATCAGTAAGTTGGGACGCGAACTTTACGACCGGCTAGCAACACTCACCGCTCATTTCAGCACCATGGGCAAGGGGCTGGAACGTGCTGTCGACAGCTACAACAAAGGGATGGCTTCTCTAGACAGTCGGGTGCTGGTTTCTGCCCGAAAATTCAAGGAGCTCGGCGCGGGTAGCAGTAAAGATGTCGAAGCCATCGAAAAGATCGACAAGGCACCACGGCCACCACAATTGCCGGAAAATGGTTCTCATTAGTCTCCAATCTTTGTGTTACAATTCCCTCCCAATATCTACTTAATTTTTTCAGGAGGAAAAACCATGTATATCCGTCTTCTTGTCATACTCCTCAGCACGCTGCTGTTCCTGAATGGTTGTGGCTACAATCAGATCCAGAAAAATGAGGAAGCGGTTTTCGCCGCCTGGGGTGACGTTGAAGCAACCTATCAACGCCGCGCCGACCTGATCCCTAACCTGGTGGAAACAGTCAAGGCTTACGCGGCTCACGAAAAAGACACCCTGACTGCCGTCACCAATGCCCGCGCTAAAGTCGGCCAGATGAATATTTCTGCCGACAAATTGGGTGATGCAGCGGCAATGCAGCAGTTCCAGCAGGCCCAAGGCTCGCTCTCCAGCGCGCTGTCACGGCTGATGGTCGTCGTAGAGCGCTATCCCGACCTGAAAGCCAGCCAGAACTTCCGTGATTTGCAACACCAACTGGAAGGAACCGAAAACCGCATCAATGTCGCCCGGCAGCGCTACAACAAATCGGTGCAAACCTTCAACAGTTCAATTCGGACTTTCCCGAATAATCTGACCAACAAATTCATGCTTCACCTGGAGCGCAAAGAACCGTTCAAAGCAGATGCCGGCGCAGCACAGGCACCGAAAGTGACCTTCTGATGCGCGGATTGCTGCTCAGCATATGCGCTCTGCTGCTAATCGCACTACCTGCGACAGCGCTCGACGTACCGAAAGCGACCGGCTACATCAACGATCAGGCCGGGATGATTTCGCAGACCGTCAAACTGAAACTGGAACAGTTTCTGCGCGACTTCGAGAAAAGCGACTCCACCCAGATCGTTGTGCTGACCATTCCAACCCTCGACGGAGAAGCACTGGAAGACTATTCTCTACGCGTGATGGACAACTGGAAAGTCGGCCAAAAAGAGAAGGACAACGGCGCATTACTCCTGATCGCTAAAGCCGAACGGAAAATCCGGATTGAAGTCGGCTATGGACTCGAAGGACGCTTAACCGACCTGCTCGCCGGACGAATTATCGACAGTGAAATATCGCCCCGCTTTAAACAGGGGGATACCGACGGCGGAGTGATCAGCGGCGTCGTCAGCATGGCCGAAGCAGTTCGCGGTGAATACACCGGCACTGGCAAAGCCAACCGTAAAAAGAAGGAAAGTAGCCCCTTCGGCTTTATTTTCCCGCTACTTTTTTTCGGTGTCCCTTTTCTGTCACGTATGACCGGGCGGCGGGGCCGCTATCGCCGTGGTGGTTTCTACGTTGGCGGCCCGTTTATGGGCGGTGGCGGCGGCTTCGGTGGCGGAGGTGGTTTCTCCGGCGGTGGGGGCGGCGGCGGAGGCGGTGGTGCCTCGGGAGGTTGGTAATATGAAATCAGCAAGTGAGTTCTTCAACAAAGAAGAACAACAGAAAATAGAAGCAGCGGTCAAAGCGGCCGAAGAAAAAACCAGCGGCGAAATCGTACCGATGGTGGTCGACGAATCCTACGACTATCCCCGTGCCGAACTGATTGGCGCAGGGACGTTAGCGATCGGCATCGGGCTACTGGTCAGCTGGGCGGTCGGCGGCGAATCGATCTGGTGGTTTCTGCCAATTTTTGTTGTTGGGTTTTTCGTTATTCAACAATTGATCCGCAACCTTCCTGACTTGAAACGTAAACTGATCAACCCGATTGAGTTGACCGAAGAAGTCAAAGAAAAGGCGATGGTCAGCTTTATCGAACAGGGCCTGCACGAAACCCGCGACAAAACCGGCATTCTGATTTTGATTTCACTCTTCGAACACCGGGTTCAAGTGCTGGCCGACAGCGGCATCAACGCCAAAGTTCCGGAGCATACCTGGGAAGAGCTGGTTGAAATGATCATCACCGGGCTGAAATCGGATGATGCTTGTAGTGCAGTCTGTAAAGCGGTGGAGCGCTGCGGGGAATTATTGCAAGAGCATTTTCCGATTAAGGATGATGATACCAACGAGTTACCAAATTTAATTATTGAAGAAAATAGCTGAAGCGAAGGGGAGCCGGTTTAAACGGCTCCCTTTCTTATCTCTTCGTAAAAATCACGATTCCGACGTCCCCCCGACCACCGTTCCGTCAATAAGGTATAGAGTTTTGTTGCCCGCAATTCGAGGTCGAGTTGCAGAAGAGCCACCCTCTGCCCAGCTGAACCTTCGCCGTAAAAACGTTTCAGCTGATTGTGCACGCGGGAAAAATTCTGTACCAGTGGAATACTGCGTTGCTTGCGGGTTGACGACAGAAACTGCTCGCCTTTTTTGCTCAGTCCTAGCAGATGTAAATAACTCGGCCCAGCCGTCAGCAGATCAACTGCTTGCTGTTTTTTAATACTGAGCAGGATCGCGACCAGCAGACGCTGGATACGGGTACGGGTCAATTGTCGGGTTTTGACTTCACCGATCAGGCTTTCCAGATCATTCACCTGTTCTGCTACTGCCAGCAATCGATTTTCGATCCCGTTATCGACCAGCCACAGGTCGGCTAAGCTGTCCGGATCACGAAGGATCTGTGCCAAAAGAAGAGTCGCACATCGCTCGGCTGAAAACTGCATCCCGCTATCAAAGCGTGCTTTTAACGGGCTGAGTGAATCCGGTGGAATCAAATCATCGACTTGTTTTCCCCCTGCCAGCATCTTCCGGATACCGGTCGCGCTGGCGATATTCTGCACACCGATTTCAGTATCGTGATAACCGGCGCCAATCCGCTGAATCGTCAGCGGAGAAATTTCACTTTTTGTTTCTGTCAGCGCCTTGAGATATTCGATGCCGAGGATATTGTTCGGCGCAGCAACCGCATCAACATCTACGCCTTTTGGCAAAAAATCAGCCAGCAGCATGGCGCGCGCCTGCGGATAATTGAGCCCCTCGCGCAACAACCTTGCCGTCTGCTGCGCAATCTCATCCTCTTTTTGCTCTAGAATTTCGGCACACAGCTGCAGGGGGGCCAACTCTCCCGCTTCGCTGCCGAAACAGAGCGCATCGATCCCGCCGATGGCATTCAACGCTTGCACTCCACCACGGGCAAAATCGGGCGCGCTACTGCACGCCCAGGGGAGCGGTAACTCGACCACCAGATCCACCCCCGCGGCCAGCGCCATCTCGGTGCGACTCCACTTGTCAACCAGTGCCGGTTCGCCACGTTGCAGAAAATGACCGCTCATAACTGCGACGGCAACGTCTGCATCGGCCACTTTAAGGCTCTCGTCCAGATGATGCAGGTGGCCGTTGTGAAACGGGTTGTACTCGGTAATCAGTCCGACAGCTCGCATCTACAACACCACGGGAATCTGCTGGTGCACCCGGTTCGTTTCCGGTGTCACCTGCGTTTTATACGCCAAAGCCTCAACTCCACCAGCGACCACTTCGCGCAGTAGTCGTCCGTATTCTGGATCGATATCATCAGCCGGAGAAAAATCTGTTGTTTCACCCCGCTGCACGAGAAAAAAGATCACCGACCGGTAACCCTGCTGCCTCGCCTCCAGCAACTCACGCAGATGTTTCTGCCCACGGGTGGTCACCGCATCAGGGAAACTGGCCGTTGATTCGCCATCGATCAAAGTCACATTTTTCACTTCGACCAGAACTTTCTCATCATCATTTTCCAGCAAAAAATCGATCCGGCTGGACCCGATTTTAAACTCGGGGATTACAGTATAACCACTGAGCCCTGCGATCAAACCATGGCGCAACGCTTCTTCCACCACCCGATTGGTTCGCTGGGTGTGGGTATCGACCCAATAGTCGCCAACTCGGATCAACTCGAGAGTGTATTTCAATTTACGTTTCGGATCGTTCGCCGGAGAAATCAACACCGGATGTCCCGGCACCGCACACTGCTTCATGCTGCCGGTGTTCGGCGTATGAGCGGTCACGATGGTGCCGTCAGGCAATGCGACATCAGCAAAAAAACGTTTGTAGCGTTTGACTAAAACCCCTGCAAACAGGGGTGCTGGTAATTTCATTTGCTATCTCCGGAAAAGGGAGCGGTCATTCTAGCCTTTATAACGCAAATACGACAAGCCTCTCCGCTTGCCAAGGCCAGTTTCGCCCCGTATAGTTTTGCTTTATTCAACCCCACGAAACAATCCAGCAAATTCCGCTAAGGAGCTTTCCATGGCTGACAATCTGATACAGCGCACCATGTCCGCTTATGCCTATCCCCTGCTGATCAAAAACCTGCTGCAAGCGCCGGTGATCGATGATCCGCAACAACAGATCGTCTACCGCGACCAGATGCGCTTTACTTACGCCGAGTTCCGCCAGCGGGTCTGCAGGCTGGCTAACGCGCTGACGGAGATTGGCGTCAAACCGGGCGACACGGTGGCGGTAATGGACTACGACAGCCACCGCTACCTCGAATGTTTCTACGCGGTGCCGATGCTCGGCGCGGTGCTGCACACGGCCAACGTGCGCCTGTCACCGGAGCAGATTCTTTACACCATCGACCACGCTGAAGATGACTACATCCTGGTCAATGAGGAGTTTTTGCCGATTCTCGAGCAGATTAAGGGCCGGATCGACACGGTCAAAGGGTACATCCTGCTGCAGGATGGCCAGCAGCAGCCGGAGACCTCACTCCGTTTCGAAGGGGAATATGAGGCATTGCTCGACGCGGCCGAAGATCACTTTGAGTTTGCCGATTTTGACGAGCACACGCGGGCCACCACATTTTACACCACCGGCACCACCGGTCTGCCCAAGGGGGTCTACTTCAGCCATCGGCAACTGGTCCTGCACACCCTCGGCGTACTGGCAGCCCTCGGCACACCGGCGGAGCAAGGACGCTTTCATCAGCAGGATGTCTACATGCCGATTACCCCAATGTTTCACGTCCACGCCTGGGGCGTGCCCTACGTCGCGACCGCTCTCGGCGTCAAACAGGTCTACCCCGGCAAGTATGCGCCTGACACACTGCTCAAGCTGATCGCTAAAGAGAAGGTTACCTTTTCGCACTGCGTTCCAACCATCCTGCACCTGCTGATGAGCCACCCGCTGTTCGCGGAAACTGATCTCTCCAACTGGAAAGTCATCATCGGTGGCGCAGCGCTGCCGCAAGCGATGTGTAAAGCGGGGCTGGAAAAAGGGATCGACATTTTCACCGGCTATGGCATGTCGGAAACCTGCCCGATTTTAACCCTGGCGCAGATCACGGAAAAGGACCTGGAGATTGATGACGAGGTCGAACTGCGCTGCAAAACCGGGCGGCCGATTGCGCTGGTCGAGCTGCGCGTCGTTGAGGAAAACCTGGAGGAGGTTCCGCGCGACGGGGAGAGTGTTGGTGAAATTGTCGTTCGCGCCCCCTGGTTAACGCAAGGGTATTTGAAAGATCAGCGCAACTCCGAACAGCTCTGGCGCGGCGGTTACCTGCACACCGGAGACGTGGCCCATCGCAACAAACAGAACTACGTCAAAATCACCGATCGGATCAAAGATGTCATCAAAATCGGCGGTGAGTGGATTTCATCACTGGAATTGGAGGATCTGCTCTGCGCCCACTCTACGGTTGGCGAGGCCGCTGTGATCGGCTTGCCTGATGACAAGTGGGGTGAGAGACCACTGGCATTGGTGGTGAAAAAAAACAATACCGAAGTCAGTGAAAAAGAACTGCTGCAACATATCCGCAGCTTCATCGATAAAGGGATTATTTCAAAAGAGGTCGTGCTCTTGAAGATTCAGTTCGTTGAATCGATCGACAAAACCAGCGTTGGCAAAATCAACAAAAAAGCCCTGCGGGAAAAATACCAGAATAGCTAAATCGGAAAAGGCCTCCACGTTTGTGGGGGCCTATATTTTTCAATCCACTATTTTTACGCAGTTTCGACCGGCGTCTTTGGCTGCGTAGACACCCAGATCGGCAGCCTTAATCAACTCCTCAGGCGACGCCATTGATGGCGTTTTGCCGGCCACGCCAACGCTGACTCTACCACGCCATTCCCCCCCGGCAAGGGGCACAACGAGGGCAGCGATTTCTGAGTGCAGCTGCTCAGCCACCTTCAGAACACCTTGCCGATCTGTTTTCGGGCAGACGATCAAAAACTCGTCCCCACCGAGGCGGCATACCACATCATCGGTACGAACCGCATATTTCAGATGCTTTGCCAGCTCGCACAAGACCATGTCTCCAGCGTCATGGCCAAATGAATCGTTGACCTGCTTAAAATCATCCGTATCAATCAGCAAAATGGATAATGGAAGATTTTTCGCTGCGGATTCAGTCCAAAGGCGATCGAGGATATCCATCGCATGCCGACGATTGGAAAGCCCGGTCAAAACATCGGTCAATGCCATCTTTTCCAGCTGTCGGTTTACATCAGACAACGCCTGGGTTCGTTCGACAACTTTCTCTTCGAGCAGCTGGTTCAATTCCCGCAGCTGGCGGTTGCGGAAAGTGACTTGGGAAAACAGACTGTTGAGGGTTTTCAGCAGCAGGTCTGTCGACTTGTCGACCTCTTTCGATTCTCCCTGATAAGCTTCCTCAACCGTCGAACCATTCTGAAGTGCTTCAATCTGACGGGCCATGTTCATATCCGAGCCAAGGATATGATAGATCAACCAATTCAACAGAAAATCGAATAATTGACGGGCATTGCCATCACCACTCATCAAATCCGCAGAAAAAGAGGAAACATCCTCCAGGAACCCTTTATGTTCCCGTTGATGTTTGGAGAAGTGACGCGGATCAACCCCCGTCGAGGACATTAACTTTTCTTCTTCTTCGAAATGATATTCCGTGTAGGAAACTAGTTCAGATAAGATTTTTTCCAACTGTTTCTTCCCGATTTCATCCCGGGAAAGAAGTATCCCAAACTCATTTGTCAGGTTTACCAGATGCAGATGCTGCTGATCGACTTCCGCAAAACCTGTTTCAAGATTTTTATCCCATTGCACAACGTCCATATACAATCCTGTGGCATAAACCTATAAAAACCTCTAATTTAAACTCTAAACATAGCACTTTTACGCTTATTATCTCCAGAAGAAAAACCTCTGTGCGGGTAAACGTTTTCGGGTGATTTCTATGGGTCGACTCAAGGCTCAAATTTCAACATTTCATCCACTGGCACATAATCCATCCCGAAGGCATCAGCGACTCCCTTATAGCAGACCACCCCATCAGCCACGTTAAAACCCTCGCGGATACCAGCGTCATCTTTTGCCACCCGCTTCCAGCCCGAATTGGCAATCTGGACAGCATAAGACAAGGTCGCGTTGGTCAATGCCATGGTCGAAGTCAGCGGCACGGCACCCGGCATATTGGCGACACAGTAGTGAACAATCCCGTCAACGTCGTAAATCGGATCGCTGTGAGTTGTCGCTTTCGAGGTTTCGAAACAACCACCCTGATCGATGGCCACATCAACCAGCACGGCACCCTTCTTCATTGTTTTTAACATCTCGCGAGTCACCAGTTTGGGGGCTTTGGCCCCGTGCAGCAACACCGCACCGATCACCACATCCGCCTCTTGCACCAGTTCACGTACTGTCGCTGGAGCAGACATCAGTGGAAAGCAGTTTTTCGGCATAATCTCTGACAGATAACGCAAACGATTGAGATTCATATCGAGCAGATAAACTTTGGCACCGAGGCCACAAGCCATCTGTGCTGCGTGGGTACCGACGACCCCGCCACCGAGCACCAGCACCGTCGCCGGAGCCACACCCGGCACCCCACCCATCAGGATGCCGCGCCCCCCTTGAGACCGCTCGATATACTTGGCGGCCTGCTGCGCAGCCATCCGCCCAGCGACTTCGCTCATCGGCGTCAGCAACGGCAGGCTGCCATCAGGGTTGACGATGGTTTCGTAAGCGATACAGATCGCCTTGCGGTCGATCATCGCCCTGGTCAGTTCTTCTGAAGCAGCGAAATGGAAATAGGTAAACAGGATCTGCCCTTCACGAATCAGGGGATACTCATTCGGCTGCGGCTCTTTGACATGCATCACCATCTCGGCCGTGGCGTAAACTTCTTCCGGCCCGGTGGCAATTTCTGCCCCGGCACGAATGTAATCAGCATCGCTGAAACCGCTACCAACCCCGGCGGTCGTTTCCACCAGCACCTGGTGACCATTATTCTTCATCACTTCGACCCCGGCCGGGGTCATACAGACGCGATTTTCTTCAACTTTGATCTCTTTGAGGATTCCGACAATCATGGCAAACTCCTTAGGCACACATGGAAATTGAACCGCTCAATGTGTAATCTTAGCAGCTTGCAGCGATTTTTCTTATCTCAGTTGAAATCAGTGTAAAAGGCGGAGGGATTGATCAAGACGTGCTGAAGCCGATGCTCAACATTCCTGCCGTGAGGATGTAAATACCGAAAGCGGAAGAAAGCTTAACGTTTCCGGACAGCAAATAGCTCAACAGTGGAGTCAGAAATACCTCCACTCCTTTTGTTGCTCGAACTATAAAATACTTTTACCAAACAACGAAGCGATCAACTCAACGGCCATCTTGGCTGTGCGATTTTCATGATCGAGGATTGGGTTGATTTCTACGACATCGGCTGATGCCAGCTTGCCACTGTCGGCGATAATTTCCATCAATAACTGGGCTTCTCGGTAATTCAACCCCCCCGGAGATGGCGTCCCGACACCGGGGGCCTCGTTCGGGTCGAGGCTGTCCATGTCGAGGCTGACGTGCAATCTGTTGCAATGCCCCAGTTTTTGCAGTGCTTCGCTGATGACAACACTCATCCCCCGCTCGTCCAGGTCGCGCATGGTGTAAACGATGATACCACTCTGCTTCAACCATTTACGCTCACCAGCATCGAGATCGCGGATGGCGATCATCACCAGATCTTTGCTCGCTAATTTTGAACCGGGACGCCCAACATTAACCAGTTCCGGGTAGCCTTCGCCAAGCAATGTAGCAACCGGCATACCGTGAATGCTGCCGGTCGGTGAGCTAAGTGGAGTGTTGGCATCTCCGTGAGCATCAATCCAAAGCACCCCGGCCGATTCGCGGTGCGTCACCCCACCGATGGTGCCAATAGCCAACGAATGATCACCACCAAGAAACAGCGGGATAGCACCATCCTCTATTGCCTGCTGACCAGCCTCGTAAGCGGCCTGACAAACCTGGGCAATAGAGGTGAGATAGTTCCCCTGTTCCGATTTTGACAAAGACTCACGGACCGGCACAAACAGGTCACCGGAATCGTGTAAATCGAAACCAAGCCGCTTGAGTTTATCCGACAGTCCGGCGTAGCGGATGGCGCTCGGCCCCATATTGACGCCACGCTGTTTCTGCCCCAAATCGATCTGCACACCGATGATTCTGACTTTTTTCTGTGACATAGCTCAACTTTCAATCAATTTTTTGCTGACAGCACTCAGGCTAAGCAAGAATTTCGACTGGCAAGGCGCGATGGAATTTCAGGGGCGAAGGCATACGCCAGTATGTCGAGATCCTGAAATTTCACCGCAACGCCGTTAGGCGGAATTATCGCGACGCCCTAACCCTTGAGTGCATTCCACAGATTCATCATAAAATCCTGCGCATTGGTCAAAATTGCGACCGCCTGCGAAGATCCCCGGTTCGCCAATTTGTCTGCAGAGAATTCAGTCATGTCGACGATGTAGAAAAAGACCGGCCGAACATTGCCATCTTCCATCACCCGGTAACTCGGCACCATATTTCCGAAAGCGATCGAGTGAAGCTGAGTGGCCAGCGCAATGACTGTGGTCGATTTGCGGGCATGTTCGCGCATGGCATCCTGTGCCGCGTAAACATCTGAAATCACTTCGGGAAGCGGCCCATCGTCACGAATCGAACCGGCCAGTACATAGGGTACTTTTTTGTTTTCACACGCGTAAATAATGCCATCTTTGAGCTGTAAATCTTTAATCGCCTGCTTGATCGATCCGGCCTT
>CALZLE010000397.1 GCA_945788205.1 uncultured Desulfuromonadales bacterium | reverse complement strand
TATTCAGAGTTCAGCCGGTCAATGTAACTGTCTCTTGAAGAGCATCTAAGGTTATGCGTCATCAGGCCATGTCTCCAAGATCAATCGCCAAAAATTCTTCCTTTGCCATCAACTCCCACCGGATGTTTTTATCAAGAGGCTCGGATGAAATAAAGCAGGAGCCTTCCGAGCAGGCTTTGTAGAGAGAGTAGTAGTCGGCTTCTTTTGCATAATCACGATAAGCGAACAATTTCACGCCATCGCTGAACAGACAATTCAGCGCCGAAAATTTGTGTTTCTGCTGGATAAGCGCAGACGAATCAAGAAAAGCCTGGCCCAAATCCCGAGATGCACCACTCATCACGTGATAAAAGAGCACCTCAGTATCGCGGGCATCGGCGTCGAGACCCGGTAGGTTTATGTCGGGAATCAGGCCCTGATAGTCGTAGACCACGCCGTTATGAAAAAACACGGTGTTATCGAGGTAAAAAGGATGTGCGTGCCGGGTGTTGGAAGTGTCCGCCCAGGCCGATTTGCGCAAATGCAGGATCATCAACGGCGAGGTTTCCGCTGTGCTTAATATCTGGAGGACTTTGTCAGTCTCTTCAAGCAGATTGACGCCGCTTTTATGAACGATCAGTTTTCCTTCCAGGTAGAAGGCCAACCCCCAGCCATCCTCGTGACCGGGCGGGTCTTCGGCCATGACAACGCCGCTGCGCGCGAGCTCGCAGAACTGTGCAATGATTTCCTGATGCCTGGAATAGTTAAAATGGGTGATACCCAGAACTCTGCACATTTAGAAAAACCACCTCACAACAGCAACGGCTACAACGATGCCGATAAAATCCGATACCAGACAGACCGGCACAAGATAGCGGGTTTTCTTGATACTGACGGAACCAAGATAAACGGCCAGCACATAAAAAGTGGTTTCGGCGCTCCCCATAATGATGGCCGACATGTGGGTGGCCATGGACTCCACACCGGTGGTTTTGACGATGTCAGTAAAGAGCGCGGTCGAGGCACTTCCGGAGAGCGGCTTGACGATCGCCATAGAGACGGCTTCGATGGGAATTTCCAGAAACGCAAAAACGCTGTAAAAGGCGTTTCTAACATAGTCGAAAGCGCCTGAGGCCTGGAACCCTTTAATAGCGACGAAGATGGTGAGAAGGTAGGGAAATATGTTCAGGATAATTGCCGGGCCTTCTTTGGCCCCCGCGACGAAGGAGTCATAGACCCTGACCTTCTTGAAGGTTCCGTACAGAACCGTAAACAGAATGAACAGCGGGATAATGAGCAGCGAGATGTATTCAACGTGCTCTATCATCGGAAAATCTTCCTGAACGCAGCCAGCACCAGCAGCGCCGTCATGGTGGATATAGCTGTAGCGAGCAGCACGGGGAACACAACCGCGGCCGGATTACCGTGCCCGTAGCTGGCAAGGATGCCGATCACGGAAAACGGAATTAACTGGATGCTGGCGGTGTTGATAACGATGAACGTCATCATCTCGGGTGTGATGACACCCTTGTCTTCATTGAGCGTCTCGAGTTCCTGCATGGCCTTGATCCCCAGCGGGGTGGCCGCGTTGCCGAGCCCGAACAGGTTGGCTAGGACATTCAGGGTGATGGCGGTAATCGACGGATGGTCGCCGGGGATGTTTTTAAACAAGCGGGAGATGAGCGGCTTGAACAGATGCGCGATCCGGTAGATCAGACCGGAGTCTTCCAGGATCTTGGTGATTCCCATCCAGACCGAGACGATGCCGAGCAGATAAAGCGAGATTTCCACCGCCGCTTTTGCGCCGTCGAAAATGGACTTGGTAAACGCCTCGAGATTGCCGGTAAAAATGGCGAAGACGATACTGACGCAAATCATGATCAACCAGAGAATGTTCATGGATTGCCCCCTGGGAAAGACATTTTTTTTATCACGAGCTGCTTGCAATCCGTATTCAACTCAACCTCTGCGCCGATCGGCAAGGTGATCTTGTTCGCGACATGGCCGATGTAAGGACAGTGAATAACCGGGAAGTCTAACTCCATCTGTGAAGCCAGGATATCATAGACCTGCTTGCTTCTGATCCCGCGGAAATCACCGAGAATGAGCGCTTTGATCCCTTTGAATTTACCGGCAAGAATCCACTGGGTCAGGTAACGATCCACCTCGTGCAGCTTTTCATCGACATCTTCGAAAAAAAGGATCGAACCTTTGGTATCGATATCCCAGTCGGTATTGATCAGAGCTGTCAGGGTAATGAGATTACCCCCTTTCAGAATTCCTGTGGCAGAACCGGGAGTATAGACTTTGAAACGGGCTCCTTTGAGCAGATTTTTCTCCGGATAGCCTTTAACGGCGTTCACAAGCGATTTAAGCGCGAATGGCGTGGGCGTGCCAAGGTTGATCACCATGGGAGCATGCAAAGTCACCAGTCCGGTGCGCTCGAAGATCGGATTGAGCCAGGCGCTTAGGTCGCTAAAACCGGCAATGATTTTGGGGTGTCTTTTGATCAGTTCGAAGTCTATGTAGGGGAGTGATTTCATCGCACTGTACCCGCCGCGCAAGGCCAGGATAATATCGACTCCGGGATCTTCAAACGCCGCATGAATTTGCGTGGCCTTCTCTTGCGGCGAGGGGAGAGCCTGCGGGAATTGCGGATTTATGATGTTAAAACCCAACTTGGTCAGATGCTTGATGCCATCTGTAAAGTCACGTTTTTTCTTAATCAAGCGACTTGGCGTCACAATAAAGACGTTATTCAATGGGGGAATCTCCACGATGTCGAGCATTAAATTTACTTCAATTTATCTCCAATCAGGGTCAAATACAACCTGATTGGAGGTATGGCTTCACCGCATAACTCTTGCCAAACCAGTCGCCCCCCCATTATAACTTCACTATGGATTCAATTTATGTCTTTTAAAATACTTCAATCGACATTATTCATCTTTTTCTTGCTGTCCTGCGTTGCGCTGGGTGCAGGCCAAAATCTAGTCAATCTCGGTCGCTGGAGCAACCCGGAACTCGCGCAAATCATGAGCACGACACGGCAGATAGATGCTCCCGGCGAGCGGATTGTTGCCATCTCCCGTCACTTCATTGATATGCCATATGCTGCAAATACCCTGATCGGCGGTCCGCAAAAAGCGGAACAGTTGGTCATCAATTTGGCGGGGTTCGACTGCTTTACTTTGCTCGATGTGGTCGAAGCCTTGCGCCGCGCAAAAGACGTTACCGCTTTCCCTGAACAGTTGAAACAAGTCCGCTATCGCGGTGGCAAGGTTAGCTATGAAAACCGCAGGCACTTTTTCAGCGACTGGGTTGCTGGTGATGCCGCTATGGTCAGTGATGTGACCGCAGCAGTCGGGCAGGGCAGAGCTCAAGTTGTCGACAAGCAGCTAAATCTTAAGAGCGACAGAACTCATTGGCTGCCGGAGATCTCTGTCACGCGACGTGAAGTAACCTACATCCCCACCAACAAAATTGATATGGAGGTGCTATCAGCGCTGCATGCGGGTGATTATGTTGGCATTTACAGTGACCACGCCGGGCTTGACGTCAGTCATACTGGGTTGATTGTTAAAGGCAAAGACAGTGTAATGCTGCGCCATGCTTCATCGCGTGACAACGTGAGACGGGTCGTTGACGTAGATCTGTTGGAGTATTTACATGGCAAGTCGGGGCTGGTGGTCTATCGTGTCAAGTAGGGTAATCTGATAGGGCGGATTCCGGGAGCATAATACTTAATACTGTAAAGTATTGAATGGTGTCCCCCAAAGCCACCATCCGTAAGACAAAAACTGCCCGACCAGATCCCAAATGGTTGGGCAGTCTCACATGTTGTGCTGAATCGGGGTCCTGCTTCACCTAGGGACTTAACGCACGCCCTTCAGCAAAAAAAGTTTTTTACTTTGCTATAATTTCAGAAGCTTAGAAAAAGGTCACTTTATGGAGGGTAGAGATGTGCAATGAAAAAACGACGTGTAGTTGATCTGAGCAGTGAAGAACTGTCTGCCATTTCTGCCGAGGCTGGGAGGGATGCTGTAAAGCGAACTTTTGTCAGACGTCTTAAGTGTAGTAGGTTTTGACCTTTGATCGCTACCTAAATTGGATAGCGGTTTTGTTTCAGGCGGGCAGATGGATAGTTTCACAATCTTAACCGGCGAGCTTCACATCATTTTTTTGAGAAAGGTACCAATCGTACTATACGATAGAAGACGCCCAGCCAAATAAAGCAGTCTTTTTCAGTTTCTTTGCCTGTTAAGGCAAAATGTGGTAAGTCATTCGCCATTATGGCACTTATCAGTTTGCAAAATGTCAGTCTCGCCTTCGGTGGCCCTAAGTTACTCGACAATGTCTCATTGCAGGTCGAAGCCGGGGACAGAATTTGCCTCCTAGGTCGCAACGGAAGCGGAAAATCAACCCTGCTACGACTGCTGAATAATACCTTTCCTCCCGACGGCGGCAACCTTACACGCCAGCAGGGCTTACAGGTGGCTCTGGTTGACCAGGAAGTGCCTTCAGCCCTTACTGGAACCGTGGCTAATATCGTTGCTCGCTCCCTTTCGGGAGGTCTTTCCTCGCAACTTGACTGGCAGGACCAACAGAAGATTAATCAGATCATCTCCCATCTCAGTCTTGATGCAGAAGCGGAAGTCTCCACCCTGTCCGGAGGGCTAAAGAGGCGCGTACTCCTGGCCAGCTCTCTGGCGGGATCTCCTGACTTGCTGTTGCTTGATGAACCGACCAATCATCTCGACATAGCATCAATTCAATGGCTTGAAGATTTCCTGCTGAAGTTAAACATTCCCCTGATCTTTGTCAGTCATGACCGCATGTTTGCCAGACGCATGGCAACCCGAATTATTGAGCTTGACCGCGGTCACCTTTATGATTTTCGATGCGACTATGAAAGTTTCCTGCAGCGCCGGGAAGAGCTGCTGAATACAGAGCAGAAAGAATGGGATCGCTTCGATCAGAAACTGGCCGAAGAGGAGATTTGGATCCGTAAAGGGATCAAGGCCCGCCGAACTCGAAATATGGGGAGGGTCAGATCCCTTATAAGCATGCGCGAGGAACGCATGCAGAGACGAGAGCGAATCGGCCAAGTGCGCCTTCAAGTTGACCATGGTGCGCGCAGCGGTCAAGTCGTCATTGAAGCTGAAAATATCGATTTTTCCTATCCTCAGCAGCAGTCCCCGGTCATTGAGAATTTTTCCGCCCGGATCATGCGAGGAGATCGAATCGGAGTTATCGGGCCTAACGGTGTAGGAAAATCAACTCTGCTTAAAATTCTCCTTGGCCAGCTCAAACCGAACAATGGATTTTTGAAACATGGCACCAACCTAAGCATTGCTTATTTTGATCAACTGCGGGAACAGTTAGAAGAAGAAAAAACCGTTCAGGAAAATATCTCGGGGGATCAAGAACAGATCATTATCGGAGATCGCAGCCGGCATGTAATCGGCTACCTGCAGGATTTCCTATTCACTCCCGATAGAGCCCGGTCGCCTGTTAAGATCTTATCTGGAGGGGAGAGAAATCGACTGCTATTGGCTCGATTATTCACCAGCCCGGCCAATCTGCTGGTCTTTGATGAGCCGACAAACGACCTCGATATAGAAACCTTGGACCTGTTGGAAGAACTGTTGCTTGACTACCAGGGCACGGTTCTGTTGGTCAGCCATGACCGTGCATTTTTGAACAATGTCGTTACTAGCTGCCTTGTTTTTGAAGAGAATGGACAGATTCGGGAATCTATCGGCGGCTACGATGACTGGCTCAGCCAAAAGCAACCTACGCGGGAAGAAAATCAATCAAAGTTGGAGAAACGGGAAAAACCAAAACGGCAGCGCACCCGTCGACTAAGTTATAAAGAAAAGCAAGAACTGGAGGAACTACCAAAAAAAATTGAAGTTCTGGAAACAGAGCAAGCTGAGCTTCACGAAACAATGGCAGATCCAAACTTTTATCAGCGGGGCGATGGCATAGCCATTTCAGGCGCAAAAGAACGGCTTGAACAAATTGAAACTAAGCTGGTTAATGTTTATCAACGCTGGGAAGAACTAGAGCAAATCCCCGAATGAAAAGAACTATTCTCTTGGCGTCCCTGCATCCATTTGTCACTTGTGTACCTGGCCACAATCTCCGCTACGCAATCCGGGAGTAATAACTGGTGTGCGGGCTCGGTCGGGGGTGAAGAGAAAATCCTGCAGTTAGCCATAGATGTGCCGCGACTGACCATTGATCAATACGTGATCATGATCATCGGCAATGTTCTGTTTGACGGTGCGTTCTTCATCCAGCTGATCGCGGAGCTGATCAAAATAGGCGATCTGCAGGTTGGTGCCGTGCCGGAGTGTTCCAACCGTCGGTTCCAACTCTTCGGTCAACAGTTTGAGTAGGGTCGACTTGCCGCTGCCGTTCGGGCCGATCAGGCCGATGCGGTCGCCACGCATCACCCGCAGAGAGAAGTCAGTAACAACCTGTTTGCCATCGGGAAAAGAGAAGTTGAGGTTCTCGGTTTCCAGCACCATTTGACCACTGCGCTGACCGGTTTCCAGCTGTAGTTTGACATTACCGGTCCGTGCGCGTCGCTGACGGCGTTCTTCACGCAGTTTCAATAGATCGCGGACCCGTCCCATGTTGCGGGTCCGGCGGGCTTTGATCCCTTTCCGGATCCAGACTTCTTCTTCGGCCAGTTTCTGATCGAAGCGCGCCCATTCTTTATTTTCTGCGTTCAGCACCTCTTCACGTCGCTGCAGAAATTGATCATAGCTGCAGCGGTAGTCCTGCAATTGTCCGCGATCGACCTCAACGACACGGGTTGCCAGCTTACGCACAAAGGCGCGGTCGAGACTGATGAAAAGCAGTGTTTTGCGCAGCCGCAGCAGGAAATCTTCCAGCCATTGGATTGCGGCGATGTCGAGGTGATTGGTCGGCTCGTCGAGTAATAACAGATCGGGATCGTGGCTCAGTGCTGCGGCCAGCAGCACACGTCGTTTGATACCACCGGAGAGGGCAAGAATGTCGGCGTCCGGATCGAGCTCCAGCTGGCTGATAACCTGCTCAAGAGTGATGGCATCTGGGGATGAGGTTTGCAAATAAGAGCGAACCGTTCCCTGCCAATCGGTAGGGAACTCCTGCGGAACCAGTGCGGTTCTTAGTCCCTGTTGGCGGATAATATTGCCATCATCATGAGAGAGATCATTGTTGATGATGTGCAAAAGGGTCGATTTTCCCGCACCGTTACGGCCAAGCAGGCAGATTCTGTCGCCCGGTTCAATCTGCAGGTTAGCACCGTCGAGAAGTTTGGGGCCACCAAAGGCAATCGATAAGTTATTCAGGTTGATAAGGCTCATAAGGCAGATTGCGTAGCATATTCGGCAAATGTTTGGCTATCTAAAAGCATCTTCTCTTGCTAAGAATCTGGGGGCTTTTGAGCAGAAAGGTTGGCGGAGTTGATAACTGAATTTACGGCTTGTGCGGAGCGTTATCTTGGGCGGAGGATACCGTGGGAGTCTATTGAAGTAGCAGGCGTGTTCAGTGAGGAAAAAAGCCCACGCCTGTCAGGCGTGGGCTGTAAGTAACAATCTCTAAATTGCGCTAAATGGCCCCTTCGCCGCTCTCCCCGGTACTGATTCGCACCGCCTGTTCGATATCGCTGACATAGATCTTGCCATCCCCCTTCAGGCCTGTGTGGGCAGTCGATTCAATAGTTTTGAGCACTTCATCGATGAGATCATTCCGGCAGATGATTTCTAGTTTAACGCCGGGCCGACACTCACTGATCGATAGGGTCTTGGAACCTCCCCAGCCGATTCCGTAGCCGCAGCTGTCGATGACACTCAAGCCGGTAAGACCATTGATTTTCCGCAAATTGCGGATAACCGGATCAAGTTTGTGCTTTTTTATGTAGGCTTTAATTTCCTTCATGAGATCAAACCTCCTTTTCAACTTTGATAGAGAACCATTTATAGAGCGCGGGGATGACCAACAGCGTCAACACGGTCGAGGTCACCAGACCGCCGACCACCACGGTGGCCAGAGGGCGTTGCACCTCGCTACCTGCGCCACTGGAGAATAGCAGGGGGATCAGTCCCAGAGCTGTGGTGATGGCGGTCATCAACACAGGACGCAGGCGCAGGCAGGCCCCTTTGATCGAGGCCTCGTTGACCTCAATCCCGTCCCGCAGCAGCTGGTTGAGGTAGGTGACCAGCACCATGCCGTTTTCCAGAGCGATGCCGAACAGGGCGATGAAGCCGACCGACGAAGGGACCGATAGATTCTGCCCGGTCAGCCACAGGCCGACGATCCCGCCGACCAGCGCCAGGGGGATATTGAGCAGGATCAGAAAGGTGTTCTTCAGCGAGCTGAAGTTCATAAACAGCAAAAACAGGATGATCAGCAGGGTCACCGGCACCACCAGCGCCAAACGCTTGTTGGCCTGCTGTTGCAGCTCGAACTGGCCGCCCCAGTTGATCAGGTAGCCGGGCGGCATTTGCACTTTCTCGGCGATGTTCTGCTGCCCCTCAGCGACGAAGGAGCCGATGTCGCGACCACGCACGTTGGTCTGCACGGTGATAAAGCGTTGATTGTTCTCGCGGGTAATCTGCCGCGGACCGACGAACTCCTCAATGGTCGCCAGCTGGTCGAGGGGCACCTTGGCGCCACCCGGTGCAGCGATCAGCAGGTGTTTGATGGTTTCGGCGCTGTCGCGGGCCGCTTTGGCGAAGCGCACGGTGATGTCGAAACGACGGATCCCCTCGAAGATCTGCCCGGCGGTTTCGCCGCCGACGGCAGTGCGGATGACGTTCTGCACATCCTCAACATTGATGCCGTAGCGGGCGATCGCTTTGCGATCGACGCGGATCCGCAGCTGCGGCGTGCCGGTGACCTGATCCTTCTGCACGTCGGCGGCTCCGGGGATCTTCCGGATGACCGCTTCAATTTCGGCGGCTTTTTCCTTGAGAACCTCCATGTCTGGGCCGAAAATCTTGATCGCCAGCTCGGCCTTGGTCCCGGTGAGCAGCTCATCAACCGCTGCGGCGATCGGCTGGGTGACGTTGAACTGGGCGCCGGGGAAGTCTTCGAAGGCCTCGCTGATCAGGGCATAGAGCTCGTCGGGCGTTTCCGCCGAAGTCCATTCTTCTTGTGGCTTCAGGGCGACGAAGGCTTCGGCGCTGTTGACCGGGTCGGCGTGAGCACCCACCTCGCCGCGGCCGACCCGGGAGACAACCCGGGTCACCTCAGGGAACTTGGCCAGCAGACGCTTTTCGAAGCGGCGCACCGTCTCCTTCGACTCCTCCAGAGCGATCGACGGTGCCATGGTGGCGCGGATCAGCAGATCCCCTTCGTTGAGGCGCGGCACGAACTCCGAGCCGAGGCGGGGGAAGATGACTAGGCCGATCACCAGCATCAGCACTGCCAGTCCGATGGCCAAAACACGCTGACGCACGAACAAGCTGACCAGTGGTCGGTAGGGGAGCAGCAACCAGCGGATGATCCAGGCCTCCTTGGCCCCCTCACCGGCAGCCACCGATTTGGGGCGACGCATCAGCAGGTGTGAGGCGACCGGAGCCAGGAGAATCGCATAGAGCAGCGAGCCGAGCATCGCCAGCGAGACCGTGTAGGCCAGCGGCTTGAAGGTTTTCCCCTCGACTCCCTGCAGGGTAAACAGCGGCAGAAAAACGATGATGATGATGGCGATGGCAAAGAGGATCGGCCGACCGACCTCGGCGCAGGCACGGGCGATCACCGCCATGCGCGAATCCTGCGGATCGGCCTCGCGCAGCATCCGGTCGACGTTCTCGACCATGACGATGGTGGCGTCGACCATCATGCCGATGGCGATCGCCAAACCGCCCAGCGACATCAGGTTGGCGCTGATGTTAAAGACCTTCATCAGGATAAAGGCGAAGAAGATCGAGAAGGGGATCGACAGCGCCACCACCAGGCTGGCGCGGAAGCCGCCCATGAAGATCAGTAGCACACCAGCGACCAGCAGTACGCCGAACACCAGGGCGTCGGTGACCGTCTTGACACACTTGCCAACCAGGGTGGCCTGATCGTAGTAGGGGATGACCCTGACACCTTCGGGGAGCACCTTGTTGATCTCGTCAAGCTTGGCTTTGACATCGGCGATGACGGTCGAGGTGTTGGTGCCGATCAGCTTGAGGACCATGCCGACCACCGCTTCGCCGGCTCCGTCAGTGGTGGCCAGGCCACGGCGGATCTCGCCGCCGATCACCACTTCAGCCACTTGTTCAAGATAGACCGGGGTGCCGTCCTGCACCTTGAGCACGATCCGCTCCAGGTCGCTGATCTGTTCGGCCAGGCCGACCGAGCGGACGATATATTCTTCGGCATTTTTGACCAGGAACTGGGCGCCGACGTTGCTATTGTTAGCTTGTACCGTTTCGACGATTTCGTCGATGGCCAGGTCATAGCGTTGCAGATCGGCCGGCCGCACCTGTACCTGAAACTGCTTGACCTCGCCGCCCAGGGAGAGCACTTCGGTGACACCAGGGACCGTCTGGATATTGAACTTGATCAGCCAGTCCTGGATCTCGCGCATCTCCTCGGGGCTGCGCTTCCCGGTTTCATCTTCGAGGATGTAGAAGAGAATCTGCCCTAAACCGGTGGTGATCGGTCCCATTTCCGGTTCACCAAAACCTTCGGGGATCTCTTCCCTGGCCAGCTGCAAGCGTTCGCCGACCAGCTGACGGGCGAAATAAATGTCGGTGCCGTCCTCGAAATAGATGTTGATGACCGACAGACCAAAATTCGAGATGGAGCGGATCTGCTTCAGGCTGGGAAGGCCGTTCATGGCCGTTTCCACCGGGTAGGTGACGTATTTCTCCACCTCTTCGGGGGCCAGCCCCTCGGTTTCGGTAAAGACCTGAACCAGTGCCGGGGTAACATCGGGAAAGGCGTCGACCGGAAGCTGCTTATAGCTGAACCAGCCGGCCGCCAGTACCAGCACGCCGAGCACGCTCATCAGCAGCCGGCTGCGCAGAACAAAACGGATTAGTTTTTCCATGAAAATATAACTCCTTAACAGTGCCTTTTCGCAGGCCGAGTAAAATCTCCAGACGCAAGGCGTCAGAAAACCTGCGGAATAAGGCGTACCTGGAAGGTACGTCGTTGACGAAAGCTGAGGGCAACGCCGCAGATGGACGTTTTTCATCAGCCTCTTTAGTGGTTGTGACCATCGCCGAAGGCGGCTTTGGACAGCTGCGCCTTAAGGGTGAAAGCCCCCTTGCTGACGTAGGTCTGCCCGGCGTGCAAACCACCAAGAATTTCGACCTGAACGGCATTCTGCCGGCCGGTTTTTACCGGTTTCGGTTCGAAACCATCCTCGTCCTGCACGAAGACCACGCTACGCCCCTCAAAGGTCTGCAGGGCAGTCTTCGGGATGACAATCCCGGCGCGGGAGTTGTTGACTGCTACCTGAGCAGTGACAAACAGGCCCGGCCGCAGGCTGCCATCGGGATTGGGCAGGACCACGCGAGCCTTTGCCGTGCGGGTCTCCTCACCGACCAGCGGACCGAGCCAGGCGATCTTGCCGCTGACCGGGGAAATCCCGTGACCGATCTGAACCACGACAGTCTGCCCCTTGTGAATCCGGGCGAGATCTTTCTGGTACACATTGATGTCGACCCACACCGAGGAAAGATCAGCAATGGTAAAGATCTCGGCGTCAGCATTAACGCTTTCTCCCAGAGTCAGGTGTTTTTCGATGATGGTTCCGGCAAAGGGAGCGCGGATCTCGTAACGGGTATAGGTGGCATCCTGATGGTCGGGCAGTTCCTTGATATAGTCATCCGAAAAGCCCAGGGCGTGCAGTTGTTGCTCCGCTGATTTGGTTTCAATATGTGCTTCGGCTAGAGCCTGACGGGCGTCCAGATACTCCTCTTCACTGGTGACCTTTTTTTGCCACAGCCGCTGTTCGCGATCGAAATTGGCCTGGGCGAGCTTGGTGCGCTCGGCGGCGGCCAGAAAGGTTGCTTTCGTCGTTGCCAGCTCCCGACTGTCTATCACCGCCATGAGGGTGCCGGCCTTAACCTCATCACCAAGGCTTTTGTGGACCTTGCGAACGATTCCGGGGACCTGGGGGACCACGTGAGCCAGGCGGTCGGCATTCAGAACGATCTCCCCGGGCAGTTCGGTATACTGGTCGAGGGAACCTGGCGCCGCGACGGCCAACTCAATGCCGAATTCCTTCAGTTCTGCCGGCGATAGCTTGACTACCTCTTCGCCGTGCTCGTCTTCTCCGGCCTCTTCCCCTGAGTGACCATCGTGATCGTCGTGACCGGCCTCTTCCTCTTTGTGACCATCGTGCTCGTCATGGTCGTCATGATCACCTTTATCAGTTTCGGAGAAAAGCTCCTCGAGGTGTTCTGTCTTGTCGTGGCCCGACTCCGCGGTGGCCGGAGTCGACCACCAGGTTGCAGTGCCAAAAGCGAGAGCAGCGAGAAAAAGAGCTGTATAAATTAACTTTCCGGTTTTCATCTAGGTCACCTCTTGTCTTGGTTTTGATCGGTTGCGGGTTGCAGAAGGTTGTGCACAGGTGAGCCGATCAGACGATCGACCTCGGTGCGTGCCTGGTGGTAGGCCGCCAGGGACTGCAGGGACTGGCCCTTGACCTCAAACAGGGTGCGTTGGGCATCGAGCAGCTGCAAGAAGCCGAACTTTCCTTCGCGGTAGCCGAATTCTGCCGCTTCGAATGCACTGCGGGCGCCGGGAAGGATCTCATCACGCAACGCGGTCGCTTCCTCATAGGCGGCGGCAAGGTTCTGCCAGGCCTCCGTGAAACGGCTCTGGAGCTCTATTTCGGTGGCTCGCCGTTCACGGCGGGCCCTGTTATGGTTGGCACCAGCTTCGGCAATGCCACCCTGGTTACGGTCGAAGAGGGGCAGCGGCAGTTCGATTCCGGCGACCAGGGCGTTGCTGTTGGTTTCCTGAAAATTTCTGACGCCCAAGCTGAGAGTCAGATCTGGAATCGCCTGCGAACGGGCCAGGGAAAGAGACACCTTGCGCTGTGTAAGTTCGCTGTCCCAGCGGGCCAGATCGGGATTGTTCTGCAGCTGATCGCGCAGGGTTGCTTCTGCGGGTGGGGGCTCAAGCGCGCTCAGGTTGCCGACGGCTTGCGTAAAGTCAGCCTGGACGGCGTCCCAGCGCGCAACCAGACGCTGGCGAGAGGTGTTCAGCTCGCGGCGGGCTTTGCCGGCTTCGGTGCGCGCCGAAGCGAGTTCGACCTGGGCGCGTATTTTTTCCAGGGGTGGAACCTTGCCGGCTTCGACCCTTGCGGTAACAGCTTCAAGAGTTTGCTCGGAGAGGCGGACCAGCTCTGTGGTTTGCAGCTGCAACTGCTGGGCGGCCAAAAGCTGAATAAATTCCTGAGCTGAGGCAGCTAAGACATCGAGTTTTTGGCTCTGGTAGTCCCAGTCGGCAAGCTCTTTCTCCAGGGAGGCTATCTGCTGGCGTTTGCTCCGTTTGCCGCCCAGTTCTAACAGCTGAGACAGAGCTATCGTGGTCTCTGCGCCGTCAAGACTTTCCAATTCGTCTTTACCAGCGAAGTTTTCCATTTCCACCGCCAGTTCCGGGTTGGGCAGCAGCCCGGCTTGCAGCGCGGCGGCGTCTTTTGCGCGAATCTCCTCATCGAAGGCGGCCAGCGCCGGATTGTAGGTCAGGGCCAGGCTGAGCGCTTTGCCGAGTGTGAGGTCAGTATTTTTTGTCTCCGGAGAGGTCAGTCGATTTCCGGAGATGTTGCTTTGGTTGTTTGTCGAAATCCCGGTGCTGGTCTGGGCAGATTCCTGAGTCCAGGAGGGTACTGCCGCGACCAGCACAAAGAAAATCGACAGGACAAATGGTCCAGTACGCATGTTGTGCTCCTTGCGGATTGATAAGCTAATGCAGGGAAAAGCCACTGGCTTCCCTGGTTTCTTATTGAAAATTGAACGTAGTGAAATGCCCGGCTGGCAGAATATACAGCAGTCGGGTTTTATTGAAACGGGAGGGTAGGGCTTAGTTCAGTAAAACGATCGTCCGTAGCGCGGTAAGGACTTGATACGGAGGTGGTTGGGGTGCCAGTTTCAGGTTTGACAGTCTGGCGACTGGCTGATTATTGACCTGAATAGCATCAAACGGCGCCAAAGCAGGAACAACGGTGCCCGCCTTGAGATCCTTGCTTCTAGTGGGAAACGCTTGGGAGATGGATGTCGATGTGTCCAGGTGGTCGGCTGAAGAAGGCTGTGAGAATATTGTCAGGGAGCGCTGTTTATCTTTATCGCCCTTTTTGTCCGCAGTCAGGCAGCCATCTTGAACGTAATGACACTTCCCGGAGGGATTGTACTCCAGGTGGGAATACGCTTCCGAATCCTGGCACCAGATCATACC
Organism: uncultured Desulfuromonadales bacterium; assembly: GCA_945788205.1. Taxonomy (GTDB): domain Bacteria; phylum Desulfobacterota; class Desulfuromonadia; order Desulfuromonadales; family Geopsychrobacteraceae; genus Malonomonas. Next base: position 2,037 of record CALZLE010000397.1, on the reverse strand, counting down.
ATTGCCGATGCCGAGACCGATCAGCAGGTAGACCAGGATCAGAAGTCGGGCCACAAATTTTCTGTGCAGGATGATCCTGACCATGAAAACTCCTTTAGATTCTGAATATTAAGGCAAGTGATGCTGACCAGTCAAGTTGTCATTGTGGAAATTTTGTTCGCTAGCGGCAACGGAGGGCGTTCTGACGACGCATAGAGAAGTACCCTTAAGGCTTGTCGGCCCTGATTGGAATGGTAAATTTTGTAAGCCTGCCCCAAGAGTTAGTTAGGAGTATAATTAATACGAGAATCCATAGAGCAGTAAATATGAGACAGGAGAGAGACGGTGAAAAGAAATATCTTTTTAAGATCGCTTCTTTCGTTAACGATTGCGCTGAGCGTGTTGGCCTGCAGCAGGCCGTACTCCTTGAGCAACCTTCCCTCGACGAGGGTCGTCCCCTATCAGCTGAAACTTGAGTATTCTTCAGCTCTGGAGGATCTATATTATGTGTTAGCGGGGCCCGCATTTTCATATGACCGGTTTCCGGTTAATGCGCGATTGTCTGCCTTGCTCAAGGAGCAGACGCAACAGCAGTCTTTCCCCAGAGCTTCCAGCCTGGTTACCCTCAAGGTCCACATCGAGCAACTGAAAACAGAGTTTGATGAAATTGGTCTGAACCATCCTGCGGAACCAGTACTTGTGGCCATGGCAGGGTCTGCAGTGCTTGGAGGTGGCTGGTCGTTCTTGGCAAACGATAATGATCGGCAGGGTGACTTTTCATTACCTGAAGAAACCCATAAAACAGCACGGATGACTCTCATTCTGCAGTTGGAAAGAGCAGGGCAACTGCTGGGAGAAAAAAAGGTGGAGGTCGAACATACTGCAAGCCACTACTGGTACCATGAGAGCACCATTTTTGTAGATTATTACCGTTACAGTTATGAGCCGGTCCTTGACGGAGTTTTTCGCAAAGTTCTCGCTGAGGTCGGAATGTTTGTCGAGCAAACCCTGGGGGTTTGACCGAGTGCTAAAAACTGTACGATCTTTTCCGTTTCGTGAGCTGACCTCACTCAAGAAGGTTTCTCAGCTGTAAGATTTTTATTACAGTGCCCATCTCTAGGTTGAGAAGCTAGCGGGTAGCCGGAGGCATGATCAGCCAGAGAGTAATATCGTCCCGGCAGGTGAGTTTGATCACTGTTACATTCTGTTGGCCATCATTTCTTGACGATCAGCTGAAATTATTTTTGTCACTGCCCGTTGGAATATTCATTCGCAGTGGCATGAAGCCGCCTGTCGGCAGGTATATGTAGAAATCCGTCAGGATTGCTTCTTTTGTGTGTGCTCAGTTGCATTGCAGAAAAGCGGTCCTTCCCGGTCCAGATGAATATCCTCGGTGTGCGGTAGGACAGGTTGGATAGCCGGAGCTACCCGCAAGATATAGCAGATGGTCGACTGACTCTTTTCTCTGGAGACAATGCCTTTTGGCCATGATATTGGCAATTACATGGAAGGGGGTTGTCGGGCCCCATTAACTACGAATAAACTTCAATGAGCTGTTGAATATTCTACAATGCTACTGTTCTGGAACTTGTTTCGATTTCTATCATGCTGAAAACATTGGGAAAGTTCTTTTTGGCATGGCCTTTGATATAGAGATTGTCAAGTAAAACAAATACTTCGTGCAACAACCAACAAAGGAGAGGAACCATGAAAAAAAATTCAGCTATTATTACCTTCGCAGGCCTTTTTGCTTTTGTCGTTTTTGCAGCAGCAGGTAACTTGGTGAGTGAATTGCCGTCCGTAACTCAGAGCTCCATTGACTTCTACGCTGCGGTTGAGGCTGAGCAGGAGACCAGTGGTCTAGTAGAGACCGACCTGTTCGCAGCTATCGGCACTGAGCAGGAAGTTAATGGTCTGGAAGAGACCGACCTGTTCGCAGCTATCGGCACTGAGCAGAAAGTTAATGGCCTGGAAGAGACCGACCTGTTCGCAGCTATCGGCACTGAGCAGGAAGTCAATGGCCTGGAAGAGACCGACCTGTTTGCAGCTATCGGCACT
>CALZLE010000396.1 GCA_945788205.1 uncultured Desulfuromonadales bacterium | reverse complement strand
GGACAAACAAAAGTAAAATCGAGCGGATAGAAAAACAGGACAACATACTTGCCCTGATAATCCGCAAGACTGAAACTATCGTTCATAGATCCATCAGCCATGACCGCTGCTGCAGTAAAATCAGGGGCGTTCTTGCCGACCAAAACACTCATAGAAAAGACTCCTTTCGCTGTTTTCAGAGAAGATATTTTATAATTTCTGTCGCTAGTCTAGCGACTCAGGATTAGCTGTCAAGATTTTATGACCAATTCAGTCACTTTTCTTGCTGCGCGGGTGTGCCCGATCATACACCTCCGCCAAATGCGAAAAACTGACCTTGGTGTAACGTTGTGTCGTAGAGAGAGAGGCGTGTCCGAGCAGCTCCTGGATGGCCCGTAAATCAGCTCCGGCATCGAGCAAATGCGTAGCAAAAGAATGGCGCAGCGCATGTGGTGTGGCATCGGTTGGCAGGCCAAGCTGCAGTAGCCGCTTTTTGAGATTGCGCTGAACGCTGCGAGCCGTCAGACGACCGCCACGCTGATTAATAAACAGCGGGCCTGCTTCTGCAGCACGACGTTCTTCCAAATAAACCTGAATGGCATTAAACGCTTGTTGTCCAATCGGCAACAAACGCTCCTTGCCCCCCTTGCCCATTGTTCGAACCGATTTTTCGTCGAAATCAACCGAAGCAACATCCAGCCCGGTCAGTTCACTGACTCGGAGGCCGCAAGAATAAATCAGCTCAAAAATAGCGAGATCACGCAACACCAGTAACCGCTGACCCGACTGAGGTCGATCAAGCAGGTCGCCGACCTGCTCAGCACTGAGAACTTTGGGCAGGTACTGTTCACGGCGCGGTGTCGACAAGCCATCAAGCGGAGAGGTCTGCAGCTCTCCTTCGCGCACCAGATAGCGGAAAAACGCCCGCAGCGACGATAGCTTGCGACCGACGCTGGTGCGTCCACAGCTAGTATGCAATTCCGCCAGGTAGCGCCTGAACAGCAACAGATCGACCTGCTCCAGCCACTCCCGCTGAGACACATCCAGCCCGCACAGCTGCAAAAAGGACTGAAACTGCAGCAAGTCACGCATGTACGCCTCTACTGTTCGTGGAGACAGATTGCGCTCAACCGATAAATGCTGCTCGAAACGCTTCAGCAATTGTTTCATCTTCACTCCTCGAAACGACCAAAACCAACGCTGACAGATTGACCCGCACTACAGGAGATGCCATAATCCAGTCTCAATTATTTGTGGCCTTTTGAGGCCAGTCTGCCGATACCGTTTCACGGTATCGATGAAATACATTTTCCATATTCATATCAGGAGATTATCGCTACTATGTGGTGTTTCTGGTCTACCCTTCTGTTGTCCTTATTCGTCATTTTTGTGATCATCAATCTGCTCATTGTTGTCCTGACTTATAGCATGTGCTGGTACGAGTACGCCAATGCTGAGCCACAATTGATCGACGGTCGCTTTAAGGCACGCAACCTGCGCATGTCGACATCACTTATTCTGCAGGAAACCTGCTTTAACGTTTTTACCCTGTTAATTTTACCTTTCGGACTACTCAAACCACGCAGGACCCCGCAGACCCGCAGTGAGACTCCGATTTTACTGCTCCACGGTCTGTTTAACAATCGGGCCAGCTGGTTCCCGTTCAAACGATTTCTGCGCAAACAAGGCTTCAGCAATGTCGCCACCATCAACCTATCTTCATGGCACAACGAAGAGGTGCTTACCGAACTGGTGGCCAAGAAAGTTGACGAGCTGCGCCATCGGCTCGGAGTCGACAAGGTGCATCTGGTTGGGCACTCGATGGGCGGCATTATCGCTCGCAACTATATTCAGTTGCGTGGTGGGGCCGATAAAGTTGAGCACTGCGTTATTCTCGGTTCTCCGCACCTCGGTTCCAAGCTCGCCCCCTTTAGCATTGCTCCGCTCGGTAAAGTTCTGATTCCCGGCTCCGATTTTCTCCGCCGATTGAATGCGGCCCCAGTTCCGAAAAACATCAAACTGACCAATATTTACACCCGCAAAGACAACATGGTACTGCCGAATGCGTACACCCACCTGCCTTGGGGAGAAGCGGTCGAGCTAGATGGGATGGGACACACCGGATTGATCTACCGCAAACCGGCGCTTAACGCCGTCAGCGCAGCGCTACAGAAACAGGAAAATAAATGACCCACGAAATCCGCGTCTCAACTGGAGCTCAGGCGCAGTTAAAAGACATCACTTATGAGGTCCAGAAACTGGTTAATGAGTCTGGCATCAAAGAGGGTCTGGCCGTGCTCTTTGTCCCGCACACCACAGCTGCCGTAACGATTAATGAAAATGCCGATCCGGATGTGACGATCGATATGATTAACGGGCTCAACGAATTGATTCCGATGCACAACAAATACCGGCACCTTGAAGGGAACAGCGCTGCCCACATCAAAAGCAGTCTAATCGGTGCCAGCGAACAGGTCATCATTCGACAAGGCAAATTACTGCTCGGGACCTGGCAGGGGATCTATTTCTGTGAATTCGACGGCCCGCGCACCCGCAAATTGCAAATCAAATTGATTGAAGGCTGACAACCGGTGCCCTCCTCACCCCGTGCAATCGACAAACGTGTCTCTTTGCAGGCTCTCGCGAGCTACGAGCCTGCGGCAGTAAAAACTGCTATCGAACAACTTCTCGAACCGTTGGGCGGTATGCAGAAGTTTGTGAAACCTGGCCAACAGGTCCTGATCAAACCGAACCTGCTGGCCGGAAAGACTCCGGAAAAAGCAGTCACCACTCACCCGGAAATCGTCCGCGCAGTGATCGAACTCGCACAGAACGCTGGTGGCATTGTCAGTGTTGGCGATTCACCCGGGATCGGCAGTCCAGAAAACGTAGCACGCAAATCGGGAGTCCTGGCCGTTATCGAATCGACGGGGGCTCGTTTTGCGCCTTTTGAAGAGTCGGTCAAAATTCGCCCGCGGGCTGGCACCTTTCATGAGCTGGAAATCGCTCAAGACATTCTTGATGCTGATGTCATCATCAACCTGCCAAAGCTGAAAACGCACCAAATGATGGGTTTAACCTGCGCGGTAAAAAACATGTTCGGTGCTGTTGTCGGCCTGCGTAAACCACGACTGCACCTGCAAGCGGGGACTGACAAAAGCTTCTTTGCGCTGATGCTGCTGGAACTCTGCGAGCAGCTGGCCCCAACGTTGAACATTGTTGATGCTGTCGTCGGCATGGAAGGAGAAGGTCCGGGAAGCGGCGATCCAATTCAGATTGGCGCCCTGCTGGCTGGCAGTCATGCCCAAGCCGTCGACACGATTGCCACCGAGTTGGTCGGAATGCAACCAAGTCAGGTCTGGACTCAGCAAAAGGCCATCGACACCGATCGCCCCTTTACGCAGCTCAAGCAACTGGAACTGCTCGGCACCCCACTGGAGCAATTGCGAATCAGCAATTTCCGACCGGCGAAAATGACCGATGTCAGCTTCGGCCTCAAGGGTTCACTGAAAAAATACTTAAAAAACTCGATCACCGCCCGACCGGTAGTTGACTCCAGCACGTGCAAACTTTGTAACGATTGCGTCAACCACTGCCCACCAGAGGCGATGCAGATCAACAATCGAAGGCTATTGATCGATTATGAAAAATGTATCCGCTGCTTCTGCTGCCAGGAGCTTTGCCCG
>CALZLE010000395.1 GCA_945788205.1 uncultured Desulfuromonadales bacterium | reverse complement strand
TTTTACGTTATCAGATACACTGCAAAGACAGCCTAAAGTTTAAACTGTTTCTTGATGCCGGGAAACCACTCCGATCAATCCATCTTCATCGAAGGGCTTCACGAGATAGTCCGATGCCCCGAGCGAAATAGCCTCGTTACGATGTTGCTCACCAGCCCTTGACGTCAGTACTGCCACCGGGATATCTACTTTTTTCCGCTGCAACTCCCGAAGCAATTCATAGCCATGCATTATCGGCATCTCCAGGTCAGTAATAATCGAAAAAACATTTTCATCTTCCAGTTTATCAAGTGCATCCTGACCATTAACAGCGGTCACAACGGTAAAGCCGTTTGCTGTAAGCAGCATGCTGGCATACTTGCGAACACTCAAAGAATCATCGACAACCATAACCTTGGGAACCGCCGGAGCAACCTCAACAGGCGTCTCAACATCTTGCACCTCTGAGCGCTGATGCTTCATGCGCGCCGGGTTAATCACCAAACGCATGCTTCCATCACCGGCCAAACTGGAACCGGAGAAGTAAGGTAACTCTACCAAGAAGCTACCAAACGGCTTGATAACCGTGTCTTCCTGACCCAGGACTTTATCGACCAGCAGCATAATTGGCGTGCCTTCAGATTGAGTCAAAATGCCATATGCTGGTTCTGCTGCACAGGTCGTAAAGTTGAGCAGCTTCGCCAGATCGATCTTCTGAATTCCTTCAAACTTATTATTTTCTCCACTTTTTGACTCATATTCCAGATCGACAATCTCATCAACCAGTGCCGAAGGGATAACCAGCTTCTGCTCACAGCAAGTAAATTGAATGACGTTGACGATAACCAGAGAAAGTGGCAAACGCAGACGGAAGCGGCTCCCCTGCCCTTTCTCAGTCCAAACATCGATCGTTCCGTTAAGACTGGAAAGGCGATCCATAACGACGTTCATACCAACGCCACGCCCAGATTCGCTGTCGGCTTCTGCAGTGGTACTGAAGCCAGGGCGAAAAATCAACTGAATCAGGTCTTGCTCTGAGAGATCCTCAGATGCCGAGATAAATCCTTTTTCGATACCTCGTTCACGTACCCGCTCAAGGTCAACTCCACGACCATCATCTTCGACCACTATCTCAACCGTATTCCCGCGTCGCTCAGCTTTCAACCAGATAGTCGCCTTTTCCGCCTTGCCTTGGGCAGCCCGTTCTTCCCTCGGCTCGATACCATGAGCAAAGGAGTTACGAATAATATGCAGCAATGGATCAAACAGGCCGTCATAAACAACACGGTCGATCGCTGTCTCACCACCGGAAATACAAAGTTCAACAGGCCTGTCGACTTCCTGAGACAAGTCCCGAATTGAGCGGCTAAAGCGTTGGAACAGCTGCCCTGCCTGAACCGTACGCGCGGCAGATATCTGTTCCTTCATCTCATCGGTCATTCGATCGAGGGAAAAAACATCCTGCGAAAAAACACTGAAGAAGCCTGTCATTTCTTTCAATGCCTCTTCAATGTCATCGGTAATTTCACGCAGTTTCCGCGAGAAAAGATTTAATTCATCGTAACGATCAAACTCGAGCTCATCGAAAGAATCATCATTATCCGCCGCATTTTGCGCAGGCAATGTGTAATCGTAGCGTTCGGAAAAACCGGTGACCTCTTTGAGCAGCCGCTTTCCGGCAAAATCAATTTCACCTTTCATTTTTTCCAGAACCGGCAGCCGATCGAGTAAGTGATTTTTGGTCACGGTAAATTCACCGACCAATCCCATCAACGACTCGATTTTTTCCATGCTGACGCGAACAACGCCCGCCTCTTCGCCCCGGCGTGTGGGGTTTCTCCGCTCAGAGCCAATATAAGAATCGACAGATTCAGATTGCTCATCCATTGTCTCTTCAGTTGACACAACAGCATCGGCGCCTTCCGCTGTGGCAGAAGATTGCGACAATTCAGCCACGGCCACAACAGGCTCTTCGAGATCCGCGAGCGCCATTCTTGAAAGAGCATCCGTAACTATGCGTTCAGGAATGTTTTCCCCAGACTTACGCAGATGAATCAGCTCTCGCATTTGATCCAGAGCAAACAACATGGCGTTGGCTTTCCCTTGCGTCAATACTTCTTCACCATCCCGGATTGACTCAAGCAGATCCTCCAAACGGTGAGCAATGGAACCAACATCAGTAACATTGACCAAACTAGCAGAGCCCTTCAGCGTGTGCGCTGAACGGAACAACGGTTCAATCAAGTCTTCCGCTAAAGAAGAATCTCTCTCCAGCTGCAACAGGCCATTTTCCAGGACATCCAGATGCTCTGCGGCCTCTTCAACAAAAAAGCCAAAGACTTCGTCAAGAATACTCATCATTCAGCCCCTCTGATCCGATAGAGGGAAAGGAACTGGGCCATATCAACCTTCTCTCCGATGAAATCTTCAGACAAATAAGGAACACCATCAGCCAAAAACGCCAGCATTTCGTGCTGATGTTCGGCAATGACCAACCGGCGCTGGACGCGAACTTCTGACTGGCGATGATTGTTCAGAGTTGCCAAATTGATGACTGGCATCACTTGTCCGCGCAAGTTAATCAAACCACTGACCATTGGCGGGGTCAAGGGCAAGGGGAGCAACTGAGGGAGGTCAGAGATCTCAAGCATCTGCTTAATCGGTAGGTGGTAATCACGACCGCCAATTGCAAAAACACAGCAGAGGTAATCTCTGCGCGGGGCTGTTTCCTGATCGGGAAGCAACAAAGAAGCCGCTATTTCCTCAGCCTGTTCGGCAACGCTTTCGGTTGAAGCAATAAAAGGCCCAGCGTCCTCCTCGTTAGGGCTCCCTACGGGAATTCCATCAATGAAATCCTCATCTTCAGCAAACGGGTCATTCTGAACAATCGGGGCAACAGGAAGTGGGCTCTCTACCTGTTCAACAGCATCTTCTTCACCGTCGAATTCCGGTTCAGCCAGTTCAACTTCGGCAGCAACTATTGTTGCGTCGTCCAGATCGGCATCAATGCCAAGGGAATCTTCGGCAAACGGATCAAACGGCAGCTCCTCTGTAGAGATATCTGCCTCTGCAGCTTGCTGGCTATCGTCATCAGCCACTGACAGCAAAGATTCTGTTGAGTAATCGAGATCATCCCCAAAGGGATCTTCTGGCGGGGCTTCGTCCTCAACAACCGCTGACGTTTCTACAACGGCAGGGACCTGCATATCGATTTCCATCCCAAAGGCTGGATCGTCAGCAAAAGGATCGCTTTCATCCGACAAAAGAATGTCTGTCTCTGGAAGAAAGTCAGGATCAGTCGCAAACGGGTCATCCAGCTGAGGAGAGCGCTGTTCAGAGTCACTGTCTATAAGCTCCACCAAAGGGGTCCGGCCGGGGAAGGCTTCTGCGAGGGCCATGGCATGGAGCGCTTCAGTAACAAACATTTTAGGTTCTTTAAGGTCGCCTCGCAGCGAAGAAACCAACGGAGCCAACCAGTCAACCGACAGCTGCATCGCCTCGTGTTCGACAGGAGTAGGTACCGTCTGCGCCTCAAAATGCTTTTCCAACATCGCCTCAAGCCGCCGAGCTATCTGACAGATCGAATCAGCTTGAACCAGGTTTGCTGTTCCTTTAAGAGTATGAGCCGCACGGAAGGCTGTCTCCAACTCCTCAGCCGACGTTGCAGACAAATCGCTATGGCTGAAAAACTGGCGCAACAATGCCAGATTTGTTTCTGCCTCTTTAAGGAAGATAGGAAGCAGCTTCTGTCGCATGTCATCCATCGAAAAACTCCCTAAGCTCCCTTAACTCGCAACAGACCGACTTTACGCAGTGCGTAACAAATGCGTTTGGTTTCCAGTGGATCGAGTTGACTTGCTTTGATTATTTCCGACAACGGCTTACGGCCATCAATCAGTGCAAAAATGTCGAGTTCACGTGCTTTTAACTGTACCGTATCCAAAGCATCTTCATTGGTGATCAGTCGTACCAGAACCATGCTCTCATCTTTCAATTCTGTCGCCGCCAATTGACGTTCGTCAAGATGACTGAGGCCTTCCATCAGAACATTGATCAACGGAATACGGACTTCCATATCGCGAAGATTGGTCGGCAACTCATCATGCTCCAGAAAGAAATTACCTTTTTTCGCACCCAGAATCGTACCGAAAGCATCCATTGCGTGGAGACGTAATGCCTCCATCAACTGTTCTTCGTTAACCAAGCCCTTAGCCACCAACATCCGACCAATCGGCATTACTTTTTCACGGGCCTCAATCACAACTTGACTGATTGTTTCGTCATCAGCAACAAGGAGTTTCTGTTTGCGCATGATGTCAGTCAGAAAAGGCTGCTTGGTTCCTTTGGTACTGCAGGACGCAAACACAAACTGCCCTTCTTCAATAAAAACCTCACCAAAAATATCTGATGAGAAAATCGTCAAGCGCCCTGATAAGCGCGAATTGTAAATAAAGTTGATAACATCCGGCAACGGCACCTCATCGAGAGCCCCGGAAAAAATCACTCCACTCTTTTTTAAAAGCCCTGCCTCTGTCAGCATGTCTGACATGACATTGCGCATCAACAGAGGGAAATCCTTTTGGAAATACTGCCGCAATAGTTTATCGACCATCTCATGCAGAACGCCTTGCGACATTGCAGCACCAATTGGCGCAACTTCCGCCTCGGGCTCTTCGGCAACCACATCCTTGAGGACTTCTTCCATTTTGCTGATCAAGTCATCCGGCTCAAAAGGCTTGGAAAAATAATACAAAACTCCAAATTCCTTTTCAAAGGCTTGTCCTACTGATTCACCTTTAGACGAAATGAGAATGAGCGGAACTTCCTTCAGGCTCTCATCCTCTCTGACCTTGCGGCAGAAAGTGTGTCCATTCATATTCGGCATGATAAAGTCGACCAGGATAACTGCTGGCTTGACCTTCTTTACCATTTCCAGTCCCTGCTCACCATCCTCAGCAGTAAAAACATTATAACCATGCTGTGACAGGATCAGCTCCCCTAAACGACGGACAGTCGGTGAATCATCAACTAGTAGAACCTTGACTCCATCTGTAGCCATGCACATTCTCCAAGCAAATCGTCAGCGGTTTAAATTTAAATGGTGATAAAACGTTAGAAGTTTACCACCGGCCACCAATAATTCATAGTTTTTAATTTAAGGAGATGAAAAAATTGTCGCTGAGAAACGTATGTAAATTCAGAGCGTTGAGGGAGGGGTGTAACTATTTCGAGCTCAGTACAAAATCGATCGGGACAACAACACGGCTGGCGACCGATAAGCCTGCCGATTTTGCCGGTTCAAACTGCCAACGTCGCACCGCTATCGATGCTGCCCTGTCAAGACTCCGATAACCGGAAGACTGTCGCAAAATTGTTTTTCCCACCTGCCCATCAGCCAGAACCAAAACTTCAAGCAGCACCGTACCTTCCAAACCGCGCCGGCGGGCAATTTCAGGGTATTGGGGCCGCGGATTAAGATCGTAACGCACCAAAGCATCCTGAAAGCCTTGCCCACCAGTCCCCCCCCCTTCTTCGACAGAAATCAATGAAGAATCAGCTGGGCCACTTAACACCGTCGTTTCTATTGTGGCTGGGAATTCGCTGCTACTAGAATCGGTGTTTATGACTGAAGGGCCCATCTCCGTTATTGATGGTGATTTAGACGGTGTGGAAAACGTTTCTTCAATTTCGGCAAAAGGCTCAGGCACTGCAACCAAAACATCTTGCGTCTGCAAAGAGGTCTTGAACGGAGTGGAAATCACTTTTCGGCGTCGCTTCTCAACTGGTTTTGATTCCTTCACAATAACCGGTACGACCTTCTCTGCCACAGCCACAGTTTCCGGTACAGATGCATTCTTTCCAACGGCAACGACTGACTCCACCTGGTCGCTGCTCCTCTTAACTTTTTCTGGCACCCGGCCGAACTGCGCAGATGGACGTTGCACCAACCCTATACCAACTTTGCGTGCATAAGGTATTGCCGGACGCTCCGAAAGATCTGCAAAAAAAACTATCAAATGCAGTGACAAAGAGCACATCACAAACAGAAGTATTTTCAAAACACGAGACAAGCCAACCACCCAATCAAAACAATAAACCAACCATAAACAGTTACTTACTTGCATTCACAAGCGAAATGCTGATATTTTACCGCGAATTCTTTATTAAGTTCCATTTTTTAAACTGCCACGTGGAATAAACAATGTCCTACATTTGTAGACTTTTTTGTTTTATCGTTTTTGCCTGTTCGATTTTGATACAGCCCCATCTGGCTCAGGCAGCCGAAGATTCATACGATAACGCCAGTAAGAAAATAATAAACCTTCCCAAACTGCCAGCTGTGACTGTTGTCGCCAGCCCGATCGACAGCTTAACCTCGTCTGAGATTATCGACCGGGGTATCATAGAAAAGCTACCTTCTCGCAATGGCAATGTTACGGAGCTTTTGAAAAATGTCCCCGGTGTACAATTCTCAGAAAGCGCCAACAACTCAAAAACTGGCGGCGAAATCAAACCACCAGAAATTTCCATTTCGGGGGGACGTACAGCTGACAATATTTACATCTTTGATGGAATAAGCATAAGCAGCAAACTGGATCCTGATTTTACCGTCGTATCCAATAGGGACAATATTCCTGGTCACTCACAAAGGGTTTTCCTGCTCGATCATCTCGTAGAGGAAGTCTCCGTTTTGCGATCGAACATACCCGCCAGTTACGGAAATTTTAGCGGCGGTGTTGTCGAGGCCAAAAGCATCGACCCGGAACCGGTTGTCACAGGAGAAATTTCTTTCCGCATGACGCGAAGTGAATGGGGGAAGTTCTTTATAGATTCCGAAAACAAAGAAGAGTTTTTCAACTCCAATAGTGCAGACAATCAACCAGAATTTATCAAGTATGAAAGTAGCGCAACACTCCATCTGCCGATCAACAATGAGATGGGTTTACTTTTTGATTACTCTCGGCTCTGGTCGGAAATTCCTCTCAACAATTTCGACCGAGAAAACAATCAAAAACGCAGAAATGAAAACTTTTTTTTAAAATTCGTAGCAACACCAGACTCGAGAACTGAAATCCGCCTGTCTGCTACCTATGCACCCTACCAGGGGGACCATTACCTTGCCAACACTATAAACAGTGACTATGAAATCAAAGAAGGTGGGTACGCGCTGGGCGCGGCCTTGAGCAAAATAGCTTCTTTCGGAAAGATCGATTTCAACATCAGCTATCAGGAAACTGAAAACAGCCGTGATGCGCCGAACGAATGGTACAGTTGGAAAGTAACCCAAAGTAAAAACTGGGGCGACAAAGCAAGCCTTGAAGGCGGCAATGGCGATCTTGAAAAAAGGGAGAAATCGTTCACAGGAGCTATCGACTTCTCAACTAACGAGTTGACAATGGGAAGATCGACCCACAACTTCAGCATCGGAACTGAAGTGACATACCTTGAAGCAATACAAAAACGCACTGAGAATTTTATGATGTTCACAGGTTATCTAGCAGACGACTCCTCTTTAACTAAATACCCTGTTATCGCCTGCTCACCCAACGATGCCGCATGTATTGATGGTGAACAGTTTATCTATTATCGCTATGTTCGCCCAACCTACTCGGCTGATGCAGATATCTTCGACATCCAAGCATACCTTGAAGATCAAATATCCATTGATCGCCTCACGCTGCGCCCCGGTGTGAGAGTTTCCTACGACGATTATCAGGATAACTTAAACATCGCTCCGAGGCTTGCCGGGTCTTACGATCTTTTCAACAACACCAAGACGATTCTAACCGGCGGATATAACCGCTATTACGGCGTCAACCTCTTAGCTCTAGAGCTTTCAAGCCAAAAGCCTCTAAACCGTAAAGCATATCGCTGTGTAGATAATGGCAGTGGCAAATGCGACAATAAAGCCACTCCCAAATACAGCCCAAACTATGATTGGCTTGAGGTTCCTAATTCATTTGTAAGTACAGGCAGAATCAGCGACCTTGATACACCCTACTCAGATGAATGGACCGTGGGGATTCAGCAGGCACTCCTTGGTGGACAATTAGAGTTCCTCTATATTGACCGTGAATATAAAGACCAGATTGTTTCTGTAACATTAGACACAGTAAAAATAGATGATATTAAATACATATTTGGAGAGTGGCGCAATGCTGGCCGGCGCAGCCACCAAGAGGCGAGTCTAAGCTGGGAGCGCAGCTGGAAAAACCACTATCTTTTTATGAGTGCAACCTGGCACGAAACGAAAAGCAACAGCAGTAGCTATACAGATTCATTTAGAGAACATCAGAACGATGAGCCGGATGACCTCAATATCCCGGTAGTATACGAGGGTGAACTTACAGATCTAAGGGATCTACCACTTAACGACTATAACCGGCCATATAAAGCCAGTGTTATCTATTCGGTAAACCTTCCCTACAATTTCTCGTTTACCAACATGACGAACTTTCAAAGTAGCTACGAGACAATCGCAGACACCAAAGAAGACTACGATGCAGATGGGGATCCGGACACTAAAGACGACATCTATGATGTCTACGACAAAACCAGACATTCAAGCGCTGTAACCTTCGATTGGCTCCTCAGCTGGCGCTCTCCTGAGTGGTCCGAAAACAGTGTCGAATTGACGCTGGACATCCTTAACGTACTCAATCGAAAGGTAGAAATCGGCACAGAAGAAGACGGATACAAGCTCGGCCGTCAATTCTGGGCAGGCGTAACCTACAATTTTTAAAACTACTGATAGTACAGCACACCATCCAGCGAAGCAGATCCTCTAATATTGCTCACCTCTACAGTATAGCGTCCAGGGTATTTTTGCGGTGGAATCGTCAGTTCTATTCTTTCAGCAGAGTGCAGTTTCACGCCTTTCACCTCGTAGGGTACGGGAATCGCGGTAACCCCCATACGCCGATTCCCCAGATAAAACAAATCTCCGGATCGCTGCAGCCCACCCCCCAAGGCAGGGACATTGATCGTGTTCAACAATCTTGGCGACCGCAAATTACTGATATCAATCGTGTGTAAGCCACTGTAGCGACTGGTCACGAAAGCGCTGTTCCCCTCGATCAGTAAATCATTTGCGAACCCGGCCAAGCTGAGTGAACTGAGGACAACTGGCTGCTCTGGCCTCTGAATATCAACCGTCAGCAGCCCACCGTTTCCATTTGCAACAAAAAGTGTCTTTCCAGCAACACGAAGATTTTGTGCCCCGGAGAATTTATCCAACGG
>CALZLE010000394.1 GCA_945788205.1 uncultured Desulfuromonadales bacterium | reverse complement strand
GTCTGAATCGTCTTGAGAGAAATTCAAAAATTGGGAAGGAAATGATTATGAGTGTCACTGTAGAGCAAGTGAGTGCTATTAAGAAAAAACTGATTATTGAGGTGGCCGCCGATGTTGTTGAGGCGGAACTTGAAAGTGGTTATAAGAAGGTCGCCAAAACAGCTGATATCAAAGGTTTCCGTAAAGGCAAGGTGCCTCGGGCTATGCTCGAGAAGCACTATGGGCCACGCGTAGAGAATGATGCCGCCAATACTTTGATTAACAACAGTCTTTATAAGTCGATGGTTGAAAACAAAATTGAGGCTGCGTCCCAACCTGAAATTGTTGAGATGGGGAACATTGAGAAGGGCAATTCTTTCAGCTATCAGGCTGAGGTTGAGGTTCGCCCGGAAATCACTGCAAAGGATTACACTGGTTTGAGTCTTGAGAAAGAAAAGCTGGTGTTTGATGATGCGGTTGTTGATCAGCAAATCGAGCAAATGGCCGCGTCCAAGGTTCAACTGGAAGTGACCAAGCGCAAAAAAGCCCGTTCGGGTGATACCGTTATTATGGATTTCGAAGGGTTCATTGATGACACGCCTTTCGAAAATGGAGCAGCGAAAGATTATCAGCTAGAGCTCGGCTCCAATAGTTTCATCCCTGGCTTCGAAGAGCAGGTCATTGGTATGAAGCGCGAGGAAGAAAAAGAAGTTAACGTTTCTTTCCCGGAAAGTTACGGCGCGAAAGAGCTTGCCGGTAAGCCGGCAATGTTCAAAGTCACTCTCCACGAAATCAAAGAGAAGGTAGAGCCGAAAATCGATGATTCTTTTGCCAAGGAATTTGAAGCCGACAGCCTGGCTGAACTTCGGGAAAGAGTTAAGGATAATTCCATCAAGCAGGAAGAGGGCCGGCTCAATGGCCAGCTGCAGGAAAACCTGATGAACGCACTTGTCGAGAACAATGCTTTTGATGTTCCTGAGGGGATGGTTAAGAATCAGTTGATGCATCTTAAAGATAATTTTTCTCAGCGTCTTAAGGCTCAGGGGATGAGTCTTGAAATGCTCGGCATGAACGATGAAACTTTCGGCACGACCTATCGCGATATGGCTGTCCAGCAAGTAAAAGGTGAAATTATCCTTGATGCAATTGCTGCACAGGAAAATATTGAGCTTGAAGAGAACTACATCGAAGACAAGATGAAAGAATTTGCCGAAGAGAGCAATGCCCCCTTGGAAGAGGTTCAGAAATATTTTGAAAACGCTTCTGCTCTGGCAGGACTCAAAGGCCAGTTGCTGAACGAAAAGGTTATTGCGTTTTTGCTCGAGTCAGCGACCGTGACTGAAGTTGAGCCGAAGCAGCCAGAAACAGAACAGGAAGAAACTGCTGAGGAGGAATCCTGATTATGAGTCTGGTCCCGATGGTTGTCGAAGATTCTGGTCGTGGTGAGCGTGCCTATGATATCTACTCGCGCCTGCTGAAAGACCGGATCATTTTTCTCGGGGGAGCCATCGAAGACCATATGGCAAACCTGATTATTGCTCAGTTGCTGTTTCTGGAATCGGAAGATCCGGATCGCGATATCCATCTGTATGTCAATTCCCCTGGTGGTGTTGTGACCGCCGGGATGGCGATTTACGACACCATGCAATACCTGAAGGCGCCGGTTTCCACCATCTGCGTTGGGCAGGCGGCCAGCATGGGTGCCGTTCTCCTTGCTGCCGGTGCTCCGGGTAAACGCTATGCGTTGCCGCATGCTCGGATCATGATCCACCAGCCGCTTGGCGGCTTTCAGGGGCAGGCGACCGATATCAGTATTCACGCTCAGGAAATTCTGCGTATGCGCGAGAGCCTTAATGGCCTGCTCGCTAAGCACTGTGGCCAGGATATTGAAAAGATCGCGGCAGACACGGAACGTGATTTTTTCATGGATAGCGAAGCGGCGTGTAATTATGGTATTATCGATTCCATTGTCGACAGAAAAAAGTAATTCGACCACGCGTGGAGGAGATTGATACGTGAGCTCAAAAGATGAAAATGGCCAGTTGACCTGTTCTTTCTGTGGTAAATCGCAGGATGAAGTCAAAAAGCTGATTGCGGGACCGACGGTTTATATCTGTGATGAGTGCATTGAATTGTGCAATGACATCATCGATGAAGAGACTCGGCTTGATGACGCCTCTGAAACCGAAGCAAAAAAACTGCCGAAACCAGCAGAAATCAGAGATATCCTCGATGAATATGTGGTCGGACAGGATCGGGCGAAGAAGGTTCTCTCCGTTGCTGTTTACAATCACTACAAACGTGTAGAGTTCGCTGAAAAGAACGACGATATCGAAATCCAGAAGAGCAATATCCTGTTGCTCGGTCCAACCGGTAGCGGGAAAACCCTGCTGGCTCAGACTCTGGCTAAAGTACTTGATGTTCCTTTCGCGATTGCTGATGCAACCAACCTGACTGAAGCCGGCTATGTCGGTGAGGATGTTGAAAATATCATTCTTAGTCTGTTGCAGGCTGCCGATTATGATCTTGACAAAGCCCAACGGGGCATCATCTACATTGATGAGGTCGATAAGATCGCCCGTAAGTCGGAATCTCCTTCGATTACCCGTGATGTTTCCGGTGAAGGTGTCCAGCAGGCGTTGCTGAAGATTATTGAGGGCACCACCGCCAGTGTCCCTCCAAAGGGTGGCCGTAAACATCCACAGCAGGAATTCCTCAAGGTTGATACCACGAACATTCTGTTCATCTGTGGCGGTGCCTTTTCCGGGTTGGAAAAAGTTATCAACAAGCGGATTGGCTCTAAGGTGATGGGTTTCGGTGCCGAGGTACGCTCCATTAAAGAAGAAGATCTTGGTGCTATGCTCACTAAGGTGCAGCCCACTGATCTGCTTAAATATGGTCTGATCCCTGAATTCGTCGGTCGCTTGCCTGTTATTGCGACACTCAGTGAGCTTGACGAAGAGGCTTTGATCCAGATTCTGCGCGAACCCAAAAATGCTCTGGTTAAGCAATACCAGCGTCTGTTTGAGATGGAGAGGGTGAATCTAACCTTCACCGATGGTGCACTGGTTGCCATTGCAAAAGAAGCTCTCGAGCGCAAAACAGGAGCTCGTGGCTTGCGTTCGATTTTGGAAAACTCAATGTTAGATGTGATGTACGATATTCCTTCCCAGGATCGGGTCAAGGAAGTTGTGTTGAACGAAGAGGCGATTACCAGCGGCAGCAAGCCGATTATCCTCTACGATGTAGCCGAGAGCGCTTAGCTCTTTTTCTCTCCATATACAATAGATCAGATAGGAGCGTGGAGCCGTCACTAGGCGCTGCGCTCCTTTTCTCTTTACAGGTAGATTGATGTCTAAAATTATTGACCAGGTTATGCCGACGGAAGCTGTTACGTTGCCGCTGTTGCCGCTTCGCGATATTGTTGTGTTTCCCTACATGGTTGCGCCACTTTTCGTTGGTCGGCCGCAATCGATTGCGGCTCTTGAAAAGGCGACTGAAGACGATAAATATATTTTTCTGGTCAGTCAAAAAGACCCGAAAGTCGATAAGCCTAACGAGGATGATATCTATCAATTTGGGACGATCGGCAAGGTCGCTCAGTTGCTCAAATTACCGGATGGAACAGTAAAGGTTTTGGTCGAAGGCTGCTGGCGTGCCCGAATTCTTAACTATTACCCTGGTGACGAGATTCTGCAGGCAGACGTTGAAACACAGGAGCAGGGGTTAGAGAATACACCTGAGGTTGCCGCATTGATGCGGGCGATCAATACGGTTTTTGAGTCCTACGTAAATCTCAGCAAGAAATTGTCACCGGAAGTTAGCAGTAGCGTGGCGAGTATCGAAGCTCCCGCCCAAATGGCCGATACTGTTGTTGGTCATCTGCAGATACCGATTGCAGACAAGCAGGAGATCCTCGAGCTACTCGATCCCATGTTGCGGCTGGAGCATATTCTGGCGGTTCTGGAACAGGAAATCGAAATCCTGCAGATTGAAGGCCGGATCCGCAGTCGGGTCAAGAGCCAGATGGAGCGTAGCCAGAAAGAGTACTATCTGAATGAGCAGATGCG
>CALZLE010000393.1 GCA_945788205.1 uncultured Desulfuromonadales bacterium | reverse complement strand
CCCTGATCGTTATCTGCCGGCAAGCGGGTCGAAGGATCACTCGGTCCGCCGAATAAAACTCCACCCGGCTCATTGGGGTTGTCGTTGGCGGTGGAGCTGTTGTTGATAAAACTCTCCTGACCACTCAGGGTGACCAGCGAGGCTCGATCCCAAGCATATTTATCCCGATGGGCATAAAACACCAGGACGTAGGTTTTGCTGGCATTAAGCCCAGTCAGAGTCAGGACCAGTGAACTTCCGGACTGGTTGATATAGGAAATCTGTCCAAGACCGTTGACCCGGCCATTGAATACCGCATGGGCATCAGTACCAGGGGCAGGGTTGGAACCAAAAGTAGACTGATTTCCGCCATTAAAGAAGCCTCCCGCTACACTCAAATTGACGCTGGTGTTAGTGCCGGAGTTGAAATCGACCAGAGCCCCTTGGCTTGGGAGTCCTGATCCGCCGCTGGGGGAAGTATAGGTGGTGATATTGCTGGAGAGTTGACCCGATCCCCACGCCAGATCATTGTAAGAGGTAAAACCACCGCTACCACCACCGCCTGAAGTCACCGTAATGCTGACATCATCAGTGCTGGTCAGTTCGCCATCTTCGGCAGTCAGACGCAAGAGATAGCTTCCGGCGATACTGAAGGTGGCTGTTGTATCGATGGCACTGGCATTGCCAAAGCTCACCGTGCCGGGACCGCTGAGCTGACTCCAGGTGGTGGTGAGGGTGCCGCTGGGCAGGCCATCGTCGCTGACTGTTCCGTCAAGGTTGGCGCTGCTTGGCATGCTGATGGTCTGATTTGAGCCGGCATTCACCGTCGGCGCTTGATTGGACGCTGCACCTTTTTGGATTCTGAAAGTATCCGTGATCGCGCCCGCAGAATTGAGATTACGCAGAGTGACAATCTTGTCCGCCACATCCATGATGACCGACCCGAAGTATATCTCATCATATGACATGACCGGATGGCAACAGGTGCCGCCCACCGATTTTCCTCCATGCCCCACAACCATGTAGACGGTGCCCTGGTTGGACTGGGTGGGAAAGTTTTTGAGGTATGCCCCATCACCGGCCGGATCACCGTCACCGGAATCAAGGATGCGTCCATCGTTTTGCAGTGTCGTAAAAGCTGGTGTGACATAACTGGGATTGACCCCATACCCATAAGCCCCATCGATGAGGTAGGAACGCTCATAAATATGCGAATGTCCAGCAATCACCAGGTCCACGCCCGCGGCTTCAAGAAGAGGCAGCACGTCCTCGCGCATCGCCACCAACCGCCCGCCGGAATCGCCGGAATCGTCCGAATCATGTGTCCCTTTGGAGTAGGGAGGATGGTGCCATAGGGCGATGACCCAGTCCTGAACGGTCGACCCGAGATCAGCACTCAGCCAGGCCAGCATGGCCTGGCTGGGAACCAACCTGCCTTCCTGGTTGTCGAAGACCATACTGTCCATGGAGTCGAGGACAATGAAATGCACATTGGCGTAGTCAAAAGAATAGTAGGCCTCGGTGCCGGAAGCGACACCGCCCATCTCGGCTGCTGTGGGCAGAATATGGGCCTCATAATATGGGCCGGTCCCATTGCTTGTATTAACCGATCTCGCCTCGTGATTCCCCAGGGCGGGGTAGAGGGGCGTTTTGCGGAGGATGTCTGCGTATATCGCGAAGTGATTGTTGGTAAACTCGAGGTCTGTGCCATCTTCATAGGCGATATCACCTCCGTGGAGCACCATGTCCGGTGGTGAGGAGGCGGTTTGGACCAGCATGGCATCACGGACCGCTATCTGATCGGCGCTGCCATCCGAGGAGTCGGCCAGAATCCAGGCACGAAAACCTGTCGTCGCGCCAACGGTGGGAGCGGTGGCAAAGAAATGATCGGCTGTGCCGCCCCCCTCGACCACCCCGACCGTTCCGACGTTGTAAAAGTATCTGGTGTTGGGGTTGAGCCCCGTGATCGTCACCGCATGGTTTTTGACGCTGGAATTACTTGGGTAGTTGGTCGCGGTGCTCGTTCTACTTTGATTGAGATTACCAAGGGTTGTCCCGTACTCGACCTGACTGTCATTGGCCGAATTAAGATCTGTTTGCCACATGATTGTGACAGCGTTAGGGGTAAGCTGCTGAAGATAGGGTTCACGCGTAAGCGCGGCAGAAACAGGGTTCACCAAGGCTGCGAGCAAGAGCAGGGCACAACTCATTGTCGTTGCCCGACGTATCAGTCGTTCAGCCATGAATACGGTGCTATGTTGAGCTAGTCTGAACATAAGCGATCCGTTTGCGGTTGCACTTTTTCGAACAGCTGCTGAGCTTCCTGGAGCTGTGGAGCCTGGGCAACGACACGCTGTAGCTCGCAATAGGCGTCACCATACCTCCTTGAAGCGATATAGACCTTGCTCCGTGTCAGGCGATTCATGGCGGTAAAGCGTTTTTCGAGGACCCGATTCGCCTCGGCTAAAGCTTCCTGGCGCACCGCGTCCGCTTGCTGCGGCTCGTCCAAAAGTTCCAGCACCTCAGCCCGCTTGAGAAGCCAGGAAGTCTTAACAGGGATTTGCGCCAAGTGTTCATCGACCAGCTCAAGCGCAGCAGCGTAGTTGCCTCCGGCGATTTCAACCGCGAAAAGGCGCTCTTTAAGGATCGCGGTTTTGCCGCCAAGCTTGGCCAGGCCAGCGCGGTATCCTTTGGCAGCTGCGGCCAGCTTGCCAAGTTTTTCCTGGAAATCACCACGGATCAGATACAACTGCAAAGCCGGCTGTGCGGCGATGACCTCGTTCAGATCGCGAATGGCGAGGGAGAGGCGCTGATTGCGGCCCAGGACTACGGCCCGCTCGCACAGCGCTGCCCTCCTCAAATCGCCAGTCTGATCAGCGATCAGCTTATCGAGAATTGCTTCGGCTTCGCTATCGCGTCCCAGATCTGCCAAAACCAAGGCGCGTTCCATTTGCATATCCGGGTTGCCGGGCTGTTGAGCTTGGATTCGTTCGAGGTCGGCAAGCGCTTGCTTGGGTTGCCCATTTAAACGATACAGTTGAGCACGCTGGAGCAACAGTTCGTCTCGATCTGCCTGGTAGGCAATACGGTCCGACAACGCATCGATGTCGACGTCGTGACCAAAGGCTGGCAGCAAACTCAATATAATTACAACGAGAGCAGCTATCATTGTATTAATCAACTTGGAGAGTCGAAGCGTTCCGGTGCGACCGGCAACCGCTGGGTGACAGATCTGAATGTTTTTGGAGGATGGATCGACTGGGTTTTTTGGTTTGCTAGGTGTGTTGC
The DNA here is from genome assembly GCA_945788205.1 of uncultured Desulfuromonadales bacterium. Lineage (GTDB taxonomy): Bacteria > Desulfobacterota > Desulfuromonadia > Desulfuromonadales > Geopsychrobacteraceae > Malonomonas. The sequence goes on along the minus strand of CALZLE010000393.1, from coordinate 776 downwards.
AGAGTAAAGCGTCTAAAGGGTTTTCGGCATGGCAACATTGTGCTTTAGTTGTACTGGCTTTTTTAGACCAAACATCACTATGCTCGGAACGCCCCCTAACGCTCAGAAACCACATGTCCTCTGCCTGCCTGTAGGCCGTGACCAGTGTTTCTTTCATTGTGCGCGGTGCCTCTCTCGCTTATTGCGCTATACTTGCAAACTTTGAGGCCCTTCTGTAGCGCCGAGCACAATGTCACCGCGTTAGCTGAGCTGGTAGCAAAGTGCTTTATGGAGACTGCGGCTGCAAGCTGGGGGCTGCAAGTATCCCGCAGGCTATCTAAAAAAAACAATATTTCAGTTACTTACAGTTTAAAGCAAAGCGCAGGACTTTTTCAACCGACTGAGGAAACCTCTCAGGGCGACGGCAAACTCAGAGTGGACATAAATGTTTACTTCTGTTGCGGACCAGAGAGACTAATTGTTATGCCCCAGCTGCTCTTCTTTTTGCATAAAACAGGTAACGCTTTTTTATGCCATCAGCCTGTGTTATTGATATTTTCATGAGGTAAAAGTGCCCGGCACCACTGTCAATTTTTGAATGTCACTATTCGCAGAGGAAACCATGAAACACACTGTCATGTTTGCAGGTATGGACGGCGCTGGAAAAAGTTCATGCATGAACCTTTTGATCCAAAAGCTGGGAAATGAGCTAAAGATCATTACTATTGGTGTTGAAGGGCCAACTCTTAATTTTCAGGGTAAGAAAATACCTGCAGTTAAAGCCGCCGGATTCTCGT
>CALZLE010000392.1 GCA_945788205.1 uncultured Desulfuromonadales bacterium | reverse complement strand
TTCATCCGCAAGAGGCATGAGTTTCAGGATGAATTGACCGGAGGTGACTCATGATTTATGCCGGAATCGCCTTTATCCTGGCCGGTCTGTTCTTTTTCTTTGTCGGCGTCGTCGGGGTGCTGCGACTGCCGGATTTCTACACCCGCATGCACGCCGCCGGCAAGTGCGATTCACTGGCGGCGGAGCTGATATTGATCGGCGTCGCTCTCTACAACCTGCAGGACTTCACTCTGGCGACAGTGCTGGTCAGCCTGAAGATCCTGCTGATCGCGGTATTTATCTTCGTCGCCAGCCCGACAGCCACCCACGCCATCACCGAAGCGGCACTGATTCTCGGTCTCGAGCCCTGGAAGAAGGGAGATAAGCGCTCATGATATCTTCAATCGATCTGATGCTGCTGTCGCTGGTTGTCATCTGCGCAATCGCCGCGATCAATGTCAAGGATCTGCTGGCAGCAACCATGATCTTCGGTGTTTACAGCTTTCTGATGTGTCTGCTCTGGGCGACTATGGGCGCGGTCGACGTTGCTTTTACCGAGGCGACCATCGGTGCAGGGATCAGTACCATCCTCTTTATCGGCGCCATTCTGCATACCACGAGAAGGAGCAAAGATTGAAAGCGCTGGCCTTTGCAGCAACGCTGGTGACCGGGGCTATCCTGCTCTACGGCACCATGGATTTCCCCGCCTGGGGTGACCCGCAATCTCCGGCGGCTACCCACCTGGCGAGCTATTTTATTGAAAATGCCGTGCCCGAAACTCACGTGCCGAACCTGGTCACCGCGGTTCTCGGTGATTACCGGGGCTACGATACCATGTTCGAGACGGTGGTTATCTACTGTGCCGGGCTGGCGGTGATTGCGGTGCTGCGCAGGAGTAAGAAATCATGAAGGAAGTACAGGCACGCGCTGAGGCGCTCAAGGTCGGCGAGAGCATCATCATTCAAACCGCCGTACGGATACTGGTGCCTTTCATCCAGATTTTCGGCCTCTACGTTATCGTTCATGGCCACTACAGTCCGGGCGGTGGTTTCCAGGGCGGGGTTATTCTTGGCGCCTCGTTTGTGCTGATCGCCCTGGCCTATGATCTTAAGTATTCGATGAACTACATGTCGGAACGGGTCAACATCATCCTTGGCAATACCGGCGCCCTGATCTTTGTCGGCACCGGGGTCCTTTGCGCGCTGTTCGGTGGCCTGTTCCTCGACTATGCGGCGCTCGACGCGCTGATTCCGCTGGGTCCGGTTGAGTGGCGCTCCTTCGGTATTTTTATCGTTGAGGTCGGCGTCGGCCTGGCGGTTATGAGTATTATGGTTTCGCTGTTCTGGGACTTGAGTTCTAACGGTGGGCTGGACGAGGGGCTTTAGTGCCCCATTGAATAGGACACGAGCATGGAATTGATTGTTGCCAAATACAACTACTGGATCTACGTGGTGCTGATGATGATCGGCTTTTACGCCATGATCGGCAAGCGTAACCTGGTGAAGAAGCTGATCGGCATGAATATCTTTCAGACCGCGATCATCCTGTTGTTTATCTCTGCCGGGGTCAAGCACGGCAGTAAAATCCCGATCGTCGATAAGTACGAGGTGCTGGAGAAGGGGGTCGATGTTGCTACGATTGTCAACCCGCTGCCGCACGTGCTGATGCTGACCGCCATCGTTGTCGGTATTGCGGTCACCGGGGTGGCGCTGGCGATCCTGCTGCGCATCTACCGCGAATACGGCACCCTCGAAGAGGATGAAATTCTGGAGAAGTTGGGCAAATGAGTGCCTCTAACCTGCATATGTACGTGATGGCCGTGCCGCTGCTGACGGCCATGTTCGTCAACCTGTTCGGACGCCGCTCCGATACGGTGATCGCCACCATGACCATCGGTTCGCTCGCCTTTTCTTCAATTGCTTCGATAGCGGTTTTGGCGAACGTGTTGGAGGTCGGCCGGATCAGCTATGTCGCCGGTAACTGGCGGGCCCCCTTTGGTATCGAGCTGGTGGTCGATCCCCTCTCGGCGGTGATGCTGGCCCTGATCTCGGTGATTGCCCTGCTTGCTTCTTTTTCGACCCTTAAGTCGGTCGGTCAGGAACTGCCCGGCCGTGGACACCAGTTCTTCGCTCTTTACCTGATTCTGATTTCCGGCCTGATGGGGCTGGTGCTGACTGGCGATGCCTTCAACCTCTACGTCATGCTCGAGATCACCTCGATCACCTCTTACGGGCTGATCGCCATGGGTAAGGGGCGCGCACCGCTGGCCAGCTTCAACTACGTGATCATGGGCTCAGTCGGAGCCTGTTTCTACCTGCTCGGTGTCGCCTACCTCTACCTGATGACCGGCACTCTGAACATGGCCGACCTGGCTCAGATCCTGCCGACTATCGGCGGCGGAGCTGCGGTGGCTACTGCGCTCGGCTTTATGCTTGTCGGCCTGTGGGTGAAAATGGCTTTTTTCCCACTGCACGGTTGGCTGCCGAACGCCTATTCGCTGGCCCCGACCGGGGTTGCCCTGGTCGCCGCGCCGTTGATGACCAAGGTCACCATTTACCTGATGGTGCGGATCATGTTCTGGGTTTTCTCCGCCGACTTCCTGTTTATAGAGCACGCCCTGGCGCAGTCGGGAATTGTCTGGGCGGCATCGATCGCCATCATCAGCGGCTCGGTCATGGCGTTGGGGCAGCGTGATCTGAAAAAGATGCTGACCTACATCATCGTTGCTGAAGTCGGCTATATGGTTGGCGGCGTCTGGCTGGCCAACTCCACGGGTCTGACCGGGGCGGTGCTACATATTGTTAATGATTCACTGATGACCCTCTGCCTGTTCCTGGCCGTGGCCGCCATCGTCTACAAGCTGGGCGGTAGCGAGTTCGACCGGCTGCAGGGAATTTACCGCAAGATGCCGATCACTATGGCCGCTTTTACCGTCGGTGCCTTTTCGATGATCGGGGTGCCGCCGACCGCGGGCTTCTTCAGTAAGTGGTACCTGATTCTCGGCGGCGTCGAGGCGGGTCACTGGGAATACGTGATCGCGCTGGTGCTCAGCTCGTTGATTAACGCGGTGCTGTTCTTCCGCATCATCGAGATCGGTTACTTTTTTAAGGACGAAAATGATCACGGCCACGAAAAGCTTGAAGAAGCACCGCTGGCGATGCAGGCTCCACTGCTGATCAGTGCCGCGGCGCTGATTGTTATCGGTCTCAGTTCCGGACCATTGGTTGAATCGATTATCAAGCTGGCGCTGCCGGCCGGATTTTAATTTCAGAGGGCATATTTCACGATGAGCATCCAAACTTCAATCTGGCCTCTGCTGGCCGTGCTGGTTTCGCTGCTCGGGGCGATCCCGATCATGCTCTCGGATCGCACTCCGAACCTGCGCGAGAGCTGGACCCTGCTGGCGGCACTCATCAAGGTGGCGATTGTCATCTCACTGTTGCCGCACGTGCTGAATGGCGGCGGCTGGGAATTTGTCATCGCGGAAGTTGTTCCGGGGGTACCGCTGGTACTCAGGGTCGACGCCATGGGGATGTTTTTTGCCCTGGTCGCTTCGATCCTCTGGTTCTTCACCTCGCTCTACTCGATCGGCTACATGCGCACGCTCAACGAGCATGCCCAGACCCGCTATTTCGCTTCCTTCGCGGTGGCGATCTCGGCGACCCTGGGGGTGGCCTTCGCCGGCAACCTGCTGACCATGTATCTGTTTTACGAGCTGCTGTCGCTTTCCACCTACCCGCTGGTCACTCACGAGCAGAACGCTGAATCCCGCAAGTCGGGGCGCAAGTACCTTACTTATATTCTTGGCACCTCAATCGGCCTGGCCTTGCCGGCGATGTTGATCGTCTATTCGCTGACCGGTAACCTTGATTTCCAGGTTGGCGGCGTAATGGCTGAAAGCGGCGCTTCACCGGAACTGCTGGCCTTGCTGCTGGTGCTGTTCCTGTTCGGTTTCGCCAAGTCCGGGGTGATGCCCTTCCACGGCTGGCTGCCGGCAGCGATGGTCGCCCCGACCCCGGTCAGCTCGTTCCTGCACGGTGTTGCAGTGGTCAAGGCGGGCGCCTTCTCGATCCTGCGGATCATTTTCCATATCCTCGGTCCAGAGCAGTTACAGCAGGCCAATCTCGGCTGGATCGTCTGTACGGTTGCAGCGACAACCATTCTGGTCGCCTCACTGGTGGCTCTGACCCAGGACAACCTCAAGCGCCGGCTCGCTTATTCGACCATCGGCCAGCTCTCTTATATGGTGCTTGGTGCCGGCATGCTCACAGCCGTCGGCATGACCGGTGGACTACTGCATATCGCCATGCACGCGTTCGGCAAGATCACCTTGTTCTTCTGCGCCGGGGCCATCTATGTCGCGGCCGGGAAAAAATATATCAGCCAGATGGACGGCCTCGGGCGGCGCATGCCGATCACCTACCTGGCCTTCTTTCTCGGCTCCTTAAGTATTATCGGCATGCCGCCGCTGGGCGGTTTCATCAGCAAGTGGAACTTGGCGATCGGCGCGGTTGAGAGCGGCCAGCTGATCCTGTTGCTGGTGATTCTGATCAGCTCGCTGCTGAACGCCTTCTACTTTTTCCCGATCGTCTACCGCGGGTTCTTCCTGCCGGCAGCGGAAGGGGAGCCGGAAGGGATAAAAGAGGCGCCGCTGTTCTGCCTGGTGCCGCTGTCGATCACCGCGCTCTGCTCTTTGGCGCTGTTCTTCTGGCCGTCGGTTTTTTATCGCCTGGCCCAGCTGGCCCTTGGCCTTTAGGAGTTGCTAGATGAGTCACGAGAAGAAATCTGAAGATGAAGAGATTATGGTGCTCGACCATGAAGAAGTCCCTGGATATCGGCCGGTTTTTCTGGTTGCGATCACCCTGGGGATTCTTTATCTCGCCTATGTTTTTTTTCGCACCCTGTAGCACGGGCGGTTGCCTGAAGAGCTCTACGAGGGAGTTTGTTTTATGAAGAAAAGTAATGAGACCAACGATAAGCCGGGGATGTTCGACAAGCCGGAGAATGTGAAACGCCTGCTGGTGATTTTTTTCACCTTGACCGGCTTAACTCTCGGCATTGACCTGTTCTATCACAAGCACGCCATCTTTCCGTGGGAAGAGTACTTCGGCTTCTACGCGGTCTATGGATTTGTCGCCTGTGTCATCCTGGTTGTAATCTCCAAGTTTATTCTGCGCCCGCTGGTTATGCGCAAAGAGGATTATTATGATTAATGCGTTGCCACCGGCACTGGTTCTGATCCTCGGAGCCCTGCCGCTGATCTTCCTGAAAGGCAAGGCCAAGGGGGTCTGGCTGCTGATACTGCCGGTCCTCAGCTTTATCAACCTGCTGGCGATCCCTGTCGGCAGTTTCTGGAGCTACGACTTCCTCGGTTTTGAAGTGGTACTGGGGAAATTTGATAAATTGAGCCTGATCTTCGGCTATATTTTCCATATCGTCGCCATTATTTCCAATATCTACGCCTGGCATGTCGATGACCGGGTACAGAGTATCGCGGCCACCGTCTATGCCGGGGCGGCCCTGGGCGTCACCTTCGCCGGTGACCTTTTCTCCCTGTTCGTTTTCTGGGAGATGTTGACCATCAGCGCAACCTTCCTGGTCCTTGCGCGTCGCACCAAAGCGGCAATTGCCGCCGGCGCACGGTATTTCATGGTCCACGTTGCCGGGGGACTCTGCCTGCTGGCGGGGATCATCATGCATGTTCAGGAGACCGGATCGGCGGCGTTCGGTTTTATCGGCCTGGAAAGTTTCGCCTCCTATCTGATTTTCATCGGCGTTGGCGTTAACTGCGCCTGGCCTTTTGTCCACTCCTGGCTGGTCGACGCCTACCCGGAAGCAACCATCACCGGCACCATTTTCCTCTCGGCGTTTACCACCAAGACCGCCGTCTATTTTCTCGCTCGGGCTTTCCCGGGAACCGAAGCGCTGATCTGGATCGGCGTCGCCATGGCCGGCTTCCCGATCTTCTACGCGGTTATCGAGAACGATCTGCGCCGGGTACTGGCCTATTCGCTGATCAACCAGGTCGGTTTTATGGTCGTCGGTATCGGTATCGGTACCCATCTGGCGATCAATGGCGCCATAGCCCACGCCTTTAACGATATCCTGTTTAAAGGTTTGTTGTTCATGTCCATGGGTGCGGTCATGTACCGGACCGGCAAAATCAACGCCACCGATCTGGGTGGCCTCTACAAATCGATGCCCTGGACCTGTACCTTCTGTATCGTCGGTGCCGCGTCGATTTCGGCATTTCCGCTGTTCAGCGGCTTCGTCAGTAAGTCGATGGTGATGGAGGCGGCTGCCCACGGTGAGTTGCGTTTTGTCTGGTTCGTGCTGCTGTTCGCTTCCGCCGGGGTTTTCCACCACGCCGGGATCAAGATTCCTTTCTTCGCTTTTTTCTCCCACGATTCCGGGTTGCGCTGTAAAGAAGCACCGAAGCACATGCTGCTGGCGATGGGGATCGCGGCCTTTTTGTGTATCTTTATCGGTACCTTCCCGCAGTTCCTCTACCAGTTGCTGCCTTTCGCCACTGATTATGCGCCCTATACGGCGAGCCATGTGATTGCTCAGACCCAGCTGCTGTTCTTCTCGGCGCTGGCCTTCACCCTGCTGCTGCTGGCCGGTATTTATCCGGCCGAGATCCGCTCGGTCAACCTCGACGCGGACCTGGTTTACCGCAAGGGTGCGCCCTGGCTCTATCGGGTCTGCGACAAGATTTTCAACGGCATCAACGATTTTGGCGACCGGGTTTTCGTCCAGCAGTTTCCAGCGAAGTTGAGTCGGTTTTTCAGCGACCCCGCCCGCAATTTGCAGAGTTACGGAGTCCGCCTGCTGACCGAGGCAACCGGCGAAGAAAAGACGCTGGCCAGTCGTCAGGAGAGTGCTGAACGCCGGACCCGCAACCTGGCCTACCCCGTCGGCGGCGGAGTGTTGTTGACGGTCAGCTTTCTTGCCGCAGTCAGCCTGGTGTTTTTCTTTTTCTAGCCGGGCTGACAGCCTCCCTTGCTGAGGCCGAGATCGATGAACTCCCTCTATCTGCATATCCCCTACTGCCAGCGGAAATGCGGCTACTGTGACTTTTTTTCACTCCCACAGGCCTCCACTGCGGAGCTGGATGAATATGTCCAGCTGCTGTTGTGCGAACTGGAGCAGCTGCGGCAACAGGCCGAGCCGCTCCCGCTGCAGACCATCTTTTTCGGTGGAGGGACACCGTCGCTTCTTTCTGTGGAGCAAGTCGCATCCCTGTTGCGGCGGGTCGAAGATCTCTTTGGTTTTTCACCCGATTGTGAAGTGTCTCTCGAAGCTAATCCAGGAACCCTGTCTGCAGAGAAGTTGCACGGCTATCGGCAGGCGGGGATCAACCGTCTTTCTCTTGGCGTGCAGACTCTCAATGATGACTATTTGCGGCTGCTTGGTCGGGCGCATTCCGCTGCTGAGGCTCGAGAGGCTGTTGTTTCGGCTCGAGAGGCTGGTTTTGAAAACCTGAGTCTCGACCTGATCTTCGCTCTTCCCGGACAGTCCCTCGTTCAGTTAACGGAGGATGTTGAGGGTTTGCTGGCTATACAGCCGGAGCATTTGTCCCTGTATGGATTGACCTTTGAGTCGGGCACACAATTGTATCAGCGATTGCAGGCCGGTGAGTTGGCTGAAGTTGATGAGCAGGTCTATGCTGATAGCTACCTATTGATCAACCGATTGCTAACGGCAGCTGGTTTCGAGCATTATGAAATTTCAAACTTTGCCCGGCCCGGTTACCGTTGTCGGCATAATCAGGTTTACTGGCAGCGGCGCAGCTGTTTTGCGCTCGGCTGCGGGGCGCACAGTTTTAACGCCGATGGCTGGGGCGAGCGCTGGCATGTCCCGGCGGACCTGCTCCGTTATCGACGGAAGCTGGCAGCTGGCGAGTCGCCAATGGTATCGCTCGAATCCTTCGATCGACAGGCGGCGATGGCAGAAACTATCTATCTGGCGCTGAGAACCGCCGACGGTCTGTCGCGGGAGCAGTTTAAGGCTTCTTTTGGGTGCTATCCGGAAGAGGTTTTCCCGGGCGCTTTCCAGCGCCATGCGGAGCATCTGCAGTTGAGCGCTGATCGCTGGAGTTTCGATCTGCAAGGCTGGTTGCTGTACGACCATTTGATCAGCTCATTTCTTTAAGTTTTCTTTCCTGCTGTTGACTAATTAATCCACTGAAATCTCTTGCCAGTCGCGCCAATTTGCCCCTATTCGGCTTGACAAAGAGGGGGCTCGTTGATAGGGTGTCGTGTTAGCACTCTGTCTCGATGAGTGCTAACAGTTGAGTCGCCGCCCTTTGTGTGGCCTATTTCGGAGTGAAAAGCTATGGCTGAAGAGCTGAATGAGCGCAGCCAAAATATTCTTGAAGCGATAGTCGAAGACTATATCTCTTCAGCAGAACCGGTCGGGAGTCGTGCGATTACCAAGCGGCACAGTTTTAACCTGTCGCCAGCTTCGGTCCGCAATGTGATGTCCGATTTGGAGGAGATGGGTTTTCTCTGCTCGCCGCATACCTCGGCCGGCCGGGTTCCGACCGAGAAGGGCTTTCACTATTACATCGATTCTCTGCTGCAGGTTCGCGATCTAAGCAAAGAGGAAGAAACCAGGCTTCGTCAGAATTACCGTTTCCAAGGCATGAAGATGGAAGACATCATGCAGGAAGTGGGGCGAGTGATGTCGGGGCTTTCCAATTACACCGGCTTGGTGATGGCGCCGAAGTTTGCCTCAACGGTCTTTCGGCAGATCGAGTTTGTTCGTTTGTCGCATGGTCGGTTGCTGGTGATTTATGTCTCCGAAACCGGGCTGGTTCAGAATAAGGTTATCGAAGGGGTTCCCGATCTCAGTTCCCACGAACTGGAGCAGATAAGCAATTACCTGAATCACGAGCTCACTGGCTTGAGTATTCAGGACGTACGAGAAAAGATTGCTCGTGAGTTGCAGACCGAGCGCAGCAATTACGATCGATTACAGAAGCAAGCGCTGAGTTTGTCGAGTACCGCACTGCAGGATGAAGCGGGTGATCTGATTTTTGTTTCTGGCACTTCATTGATGTTGGAGCAGCCGGAATTTTCCACTCCGGATCAGATGAAGCGGATTATCAAGACGCTGGAGAGCAAATCAACCTTGATTGAACTGCTCGATCAGAGTCAAACGGCTCAGGGAGTGCAGATTTTTATCGGCAGTCAGAGCCAGCATGTTGAAATCGAAGGTTGCAGTTTGGTGACCTCGAGTTTCTCCAATAAGAAAGGGGCGATCGGAACTCTCGGCGTTATCGGTCCGGTTCGGATGCCCTATTCAGAGGTTATACCGATCGTAGATTTTACCGCCCAGCTGGTGAGCCGGATTCTGGAGCGGGAAGCAGAATAAAAATGCATAAGGAGCGCTAAAGGTGGGGAAAAAAACACCAGAAGAACAACCGGAAACGGTTGAGAGCACAGAACAGGAAAGCGTGGCACCAGAAGTCGTTGCTGCTGAGGAAGAGCTTTCTCAGGAAGAGCAACTGCAGGCCGAGCTGGATAAGGCTCGCAGTGAGGTCAAAGCTCATCAGGAACAGTACCTGAGAACTTTGGCCGACATGGAAAACCTGCGTAAGCGGACCCAACGGGAAAAAGAAGAGCTGGCCAAATTTTCCAACGAAAATATTCTCCGTGAGGTTTTGCCGGTCATCGACAATCTGGAGCGGGCCGTTGAACACGCCGAGCAGGCCGAAATGGGTGAAACCGGAACCGGGCTGCTGGAAGGGGTGCAGATG
>CALZLE010000391.1 GCA_945788205.1 uncultured Desulfuromonadales bacterium | reverse complement strand
CTTTAAATCATTCAAGGCTCCCCGCAATGCAGAAACACCAACACAAGTTCAGAGTTGGTCATTTCTAGGCTTGGCCTAGAAAGAGCAGATCGGGGCATTCGCTCTCTTGCGAGAAAATCCCCTATTTGATACTGTCTCGATTTGCCAAGGAAAAGAGTGAGACAGAATTTCTATGGAACTTATGCATAACCCCATTTTCCTGCTTCTGGTTATCGTCATCCTGGGTGAGGCTTTGGGCCATGTCAGGCTCAAAGCGTTTTCATTGGGCTCATCAGCCATCATTTTCGTGGCCCTGGCTTTCGGCCATTTCGGGTATTCTCTTCCGGGGGAGTTCCAGACCCTCGGGCTCGTCCTGTTTATCTATTCCGTCGGTCTTCAGGCTGGTCCAGGCTTTCTCTCTTCCTTCAAAAACCAGGGCCTTAAACTCACGCTGGGCGCGACGGCCATTGTGTTTGTCGGGTTCTTGATGACCCTGGTCTGTTGCTGGGCTTTCCACTTTGACCTGGGAACCGGGGCCGGACTTTTTGCTGGAGCTTTGACCAGCACGCCAGGTCTGGCCGTTGCCGTGGAAGCGGTTGAAAAAAGTCAGGCTCCGGCGGCCTACGGACTGACCTACTGTTTTGGCGTCGTCGGCGTCACTCTGTTCATCAATCTACTGCCGAAAATCCTAAAAATAGATATCAAAGGGGAAGAGCAGGCTCTGCATCGGGAGTTGACCGAAAATAATCCTCCCTTTACCTACCACCACATCGAAGTGACCAATCCCAATCTGTTCGACAAACTCGTCAAGGACATCTATCTGAAGGATATTGCCCCGGTGGTCCTGACCCGATTACTGCGGCGAGGGGCAGAGGAGCCGATTCTGGTTGCTGGCGATACGGTTCTGCGAGAGGGGGATCACCTCAGGATTGTCGGCCGGGAAAAAGATCTGAAAAAGGTGGAACTCTACATGGGCAGGCCGATCGGAGAGGAAATCGAATTCAATCGCGGGATGATCAAGAAAAGCATCGTCATTTCCAAGCAGCAATCAGTGGGGCATTCCATCGGATTTTTGAATTTCAGGGAAGTATTCAATGTGCAGGTGTCTCGGATCACCCGCAACGGCATAGAACTTCCCGTAGAAACCAACACCCGCCTTCACCTGGGAGACGTGCTGCATGTTGTCGGCGATGAAAACGCCGTAAAAAACGTCAGCCGCATTCTTGGTAACGACGTCAGGGAGATCTACCGGGTCAACCTGCTGTCGATTTTTCTGGGTTTGCTCGCAGGATTCTTGATTGGGAAAATCCCCCTGCATCTCCCCTTGGTCGGAACCTTTTCGTTAGGCATCACCGGCGGGGTTTTGCTTGCTGGGTTGATTTTAAGTAACTTGTACAAAACCGGCCCCTTTGTCTGGGAAATTCCCTCCACAGCGAATAGTTTCATTCGAGAGTTGGGACTGGTTCTTTTTTTAGCGACCGTCGGCACCCAGACCGGTGCCACCATCCTGGAGACCCTTAGCCAACAGGGTCTTCCTCTGTTCTTTTCCGGTATTCTGGTGACGGCGGTCCCGCTGTTGGTGAGCCTGCTTATCTGCCGTTATCTGTTAAAAATCCGTTTTCTCCGTATGCTTGGCGTCCTGACCGGAGGGATGACCAGCACCCCGGGGCTGGCCAGCGCCGCCGCTCTTTCTGATGCGCCATACGCCGCAGCCGCCTATGCGACTGTTTATCCCGTAGCGCTCATCGGCATGATCCTTTTTACAAAGCTTCTCATTCTGATTTTGAGATGAGGTCGCCTTCAAACAGATCAGATCACCGCATCAGTGACCCAATTTAGAGATAATCGGGCCGTTTTTCCGCATGCAAGGCACAGGGATCCCTTGGCACCTGTCAAGAACCGAAAACGCAACCTGTACTCGTGCTCAGACAGCTACCAGCGGAGCGAAATTTTCTTTAAATTCCCGATGACCTGGCGAAGCAGTGCGGCATGGGGATAGCTCTCTGAAAAGGAAAGCCAGACCTTGCGAACACTGATTCTGATCCGTGTGCCGATCTTTAACAGTTTCAAGCTGATTGTCTCGCTCTGGGCTTTGGCCATCACGGTTCCTGTCAGCCCCAGGCGCCTTAGCGCTTGCATCAGCACGTAGGCAAATGAAGAAAAGTACAGGCGCAATTGGTTGGCATGCATCTCATGGCAGGATGTCCGGTCAGCAAACGACCCCATTTGTTGCTCTTTGATGCGGTTTTCCATATCGCCACGGGCACAGTAAAGCTCTTTGTAGAGCGAGCGTGCATCCTGCGTTTCGGGGCTGATGCTTGTGACGATAACGCTAGGATTTTCAACTTTGTCCAGGTGCTCGGCCTTGCCCACGACGCGCCGCTCTCGTGACCAGCTCATCCTTTGTTCCTGCCGCTCCGTCCTGGTCTGCTGTGCGCAGTCGGGCAAACCAGCTGCTCACCGCAAAAAATGTAGAGAGGAAAATAGCAATATCCCCGATAGTAACCATGAAAGAATCGCCCTTCCTGATGGCCGTCACCAGGGAGTCATCTCGCAGGGCGTCATGATCGTTGAGTTCTTCATAGCCCAGCGCAATCCCCATGACGCGCTGTTTGATCAGAGATTCAAGCGAGTGCTTGATATACTTGCGGTTGCGATGATCAAAAAACACTGACTGAGGCGACGAAGAATGTGGGTCCGCTGCTCCACCTCTCGAAGCAAGATCCCGCCCACATCGGAACTGATCTTATCGCCATCAAATTGACCGACAACATCCAGTCGCCCAAAGCCGTGAAATTCGAGTTGCTGTGTGGGACACTCTGTTCCCATAAGGCCGCTGTCCTCGCGTTTTGTAACTAGTTGATCGCACGCCACTTATGCCGCGAGACGCGGCCTTATTCAATTAATTCTGTGAGAAATACGGGGTAGGGGATTCGAAGCGAAGCGAGCGCTGACTAAATGTCAGAAAAGCGGCCAGGGAAGGCTTTTTTCATTTAGGGCGATTGCCCTGAGGTCGCTGTGCACTGTGTCTATTATTGATAAACCACAACATTCTGCTATTCGATAAAATAGAAGTGCAACAAAAAAGAGACTTGACCAAAAGTGAGTTTGTCATGAAAGATCCGGCTCCGCGAAAAACTCTCAGTGCCAAGCAGGCTGCCGTGCAAATTACAGCGATCTATGTGGTCGTAGCGGGGCTGTGGCTGCTTTTCTCCGACAGTATCCTGCTGTGGTTCTCACCAGACGCGAACTCCCTGATCCGCCTGAAAGCTGCAAAGGAAGTACTCTTCTTGTTTCTGACGGCGGCGATGCTTGCCTGGCTCGTGCAGCGCTATATTGCCGGGATCAAGCGCGAAGATGACAACCGGCAAGAAATATCCAAACTCATGGATAACATCATTGCCCATATCCCCCATTACGTTTTCTGGAAGGGCCGAGACTCCAGATATCTTGGCTGTAACCAGAGGTTTGCCAGT
>CALZLE010000390.1 GCA_945788205.1 uncultured Desulfuromonadales bacterium | reverse complement strand
TTGCGCGACAACGAATTAGGAGTAGAATTGCTGTGATGAAAATTGATGATACTGAAATCAAACTAACAACTCTGCACGACAAATCGAACTTTCAGATCGTTGATCTCGACAGTGAAATTCGCGCGGATCGTTTCTGTTCTGCGCTGCTAAAACACTTCCATCAATTCCTGCTGGGAACCCTAAATTTGGAACCGCTAGAAGCCGGATCCCAAGCTGCCGGTGCAGACTACTTTCTGCGAGAGTTCATGATTGGCAAACGACGGGACAACATCTTTAATGCCTCTGCTGAGCAGGTTCTGCAGTTTGCTGGCAACTGGTATATCATCAGCAACCTTGAGCCGAACATGGAAGAATTATCTGTCATGCTAAGAGGTACGGCCAGCTTTTATCGGTATTGCGCAGAACATAACCTGTCTACGCCTGAAAATTCCGAACAGATCAAGCAAACATGCAACAAAATAGATTACTTTCAAGAACGGATTGAAACTTTCCATAACATTAGTGGTGACGGCTACAGCGCTTGGGATAAAGCATGCCCTCTCTGAAGTGAGGCAATAACCGATGCTACCTGACAACCCAAAAATTCGCGCGGCGACCTTCTCGGTCGCCGGAGCCTCCTGTCTGGCCATCATCAAGTTGTTTATCGCGTTAACCAGTGGCTCAATGGCGGTTATGGCCTCAGCCGTTGACTCCCTGCTCGACATCTTGATGTCGGGGGTCAACTTTATGGCGATTCGACAGGCCGAGCAGCCGCCTGATGAGTGTCACCCTTTCGGACACGGGAAATTCGAAACACTTGCAACGCTCTTCCAAGCACTGGTCATCAGTGGCTCAGGCGCCTGGATTATCTACGAAGCGTCTCTCAGGCTGACAGAAGGCAACAAGCTGCAAAACGTCGATCAAGGCATCGGCATTTTGGCATTCAGTGCCGTGGTTTCCTGGTTTATCGCCAAATATCTACTTAAGATTGCCAAGCAAACAGACTCGACGGCACTTGAAGCTGACGCCCTGCATTTCCGGATGGATATCTACAGCAACCTGGGACTGATGGTTGGCTTATTGCTGGTTCGCTGGCTACACATTTACTGGCTCGACGCAGCCCTGTCGATTCTGGTGGCTTCCTATATTCTGCATGAGGCATTACAGCTGATCAAACGCAGCCTGATGGACATCCTGGACCAGGAGCTGCCCGACGAGATCAAACAACAGGTCCATGATCTGATCAGCAACCACGAAGCTCCTCTCAGCGGTTACCACGGTTTAAGAACCAGACGCGCCGGTTCCTTAAAAATTATGGATTTTCACTTGGAAGTCTGCAAAGAGATGAGCGTCGCAGAAGCTCATAAGATTGCCGACAATCTGGAGAAAAAGATCGAACAGACTATCCCTGGAGCAGACGTCATTATCCACATTGAACCCTGCGAAAAAGGACCTTGTCCCGGCCGGAATTCCTGTGAAATGGTCAAAACCCGGATCAAACCAAACGAAAAAACCTCCCTGTAAAAGGAGGCCTTTTCGCAACCGGAAAGAAATCGATTGTTTCTTACTCTGTCTCTTTAAATTGTTTCAGTTGATTAATAACTGCACGGCTCTGCTCGCTGCGTGCATCCATCTCGTTAAAGATCTGGTCAGCCATATCGGCAACCGACTCGACTGCAGTTTCAATATCGCGGCTATCTTGGCGTTGCTGAATCGCAACGTTGGCCATCTCGTCAGCCATCCCACGAATATCTTCAATCGAACGTACGATCCCATGAGTCCCCTGTGCCTGCTCGCGGGAGGCCGTCGAAACAAGATCTGTCATCTCCCCCAGCTCTTCAATTGAGTGAGTTACAAACTCAGCAGAACGGGAGACCTCTCTTGTCGCGTGACGAATGTTCTGTGACATGTTTTTCGCCGAGGTGGAACTCGTAAGAATCTGACCTAACGATTTCTCTGTTTTCCCACCAAGCACAACACCCTGATCGACCAAAACTTCGACGTTACGAACCTGTGTTACGACATCTGAAGTATTATTGTGCATATCACGTATCAACTGGGCGATCGCCTCAGAAGAATGGGCTGTTTTTTGTGACAAGCCGCGAATTTCTTCAGCAACAACGGCAAATGATCGTCCCTGTTCGCCAGCCTGTGCAGCAATGATTGCGGCATTTAACGCAAGGAGATTGGTCTTCTGCGCAATTTCAGTAATAACCGTAGTGATCGTGCTGATTTCTTCACCCCGCTGAGAGAGTTGATCGATTGTTCCAGCAGCCTGCGCAACGCCCTTAGAAATGCCATCCAACCCTGTGAGTGTTTCCTGAACCGAAATAACTCCACCCTCGGCATGCTCGAGAACCTGCTCTGACATTTTGTGTGAGCTGACACTGTTGTCGTCAACCTCTTTGATGGTCGCTGCAATTTCAGTCATTGCTGAAATTGATTTTTCCATAAATTCGGACAGTTGATTAATGTTGGAACCAACCTCATCAATAGATGCTGAAATTTCCGTAGACGCGGACTGGGTTGAGTTGACAGCGTCGCGAACGACATCGGCAGAGTTCGCGATATCAGACACCAGTCGGATCGTCGATGCTGACGCACGCTTCAGTGTTTTCAGCAGAATCTGATAGTCCTGTCGATACTTCATGAATTGAGAGAAGGTACGTTCCAGTTCTTGCGTCAAGCTGTCAATGGCACTGAACAGTCGAAGACGGACGATACTGGCAGACAGCTGAGCGGCGAAAAGCTGCAGAGTGTCTGCATCATCTTCGACAAGGGGGCGACCGGTCATTTTATTGTCCACCGCCAGAATCATTTCTGTCACACCGTTCACAACCACAGGACACACGAGGAAACTGTTGGAGCGCAGTGCAGCCAAACCGTCACAAGGAGGCTTCATGCGGAAGTCAGCAGGCATCAGGGTAATATCGTCAACAAGATAATGCCGCAGTTCGGTCACAGCCTTAAAGAGAACCCCAGCACGGCTATCAAGCGGCAATGATGCTGATG
>CALZLE010000389.1 GCA_945788205.1 uncultured Desulfuromonadales bacterium | reverse complement strand
TTATTTGTTTTTTAAATAGGAGGGTCGAAATGGGAAAGCCAAACCAAAACGGATTGGCCGAGATGTTATTTCATAGGTTTTCTTCTATAGCAAAACCAAGTTGTGACAGAAGCTGCTTTAAACCTGAATCCAAAGGCGCCAACAAACAAACCTTGCGGCCACCTATCGGATGTTTGAACTCCAGCTGCAACGCATGCAGCAGCAACCGGTGGCAAGCAAACTGCTCCCGAAACTGATTATTATGCCGGCTGTCTCCATAGGTGGTATCACCAATAATCGGGTGAGAAATATGCTTGAAATGCCGACGCAGCTGATGGCGACGACCAGTGGTCGGGCGCGCCTCAAGCAATGAATAGCGACTGCTGGCATAGCGGCCGGTGGCAATCGGCAATTCAATCCGATCCAATGTTGTATAGCGTGTGACCGCCGAACGCGGGGT
This sequence comes from uncultured Desulfuromonadales bacterium, assembly GCA_945788205.1. Taxonomy (GTDB): domain Bacteria; phylum Desulfobacterota; class Desulfuromonadia; order Desulfuromonadales; family Geopsychrobacteraceae; genus Malonomonas. The sequence goes on along the minus strand of CALZLE010000389.1, from coordinate 3,826 downwards.
GTCCGAACTTTTCTGCTCCGCGTAGGCCGCCTTGATCGGCCCATCAACTAATGGATAATCGATGGTCTCCTTATCTTCGGTCCAACCGCGCACAACCGCCAAGTAGCTCTTTTCGATCTGATGTTGGCGAAACTGCTCGCTCAGTTCACGGGCCATCTCGGAATTAAGAGCAAACAGCAGCACCCCCGAGGTTGGCTTATCGAGCCGATGTACCGGGTAAACATGCTGCCCCAATTGATTTCGCAACAGCTGCATAGCAAAGCGTGTTTCATGACGATCGATGTTGGTCCGGTGGACTAAAAGACCCGAAGGCTTATTGATCGCCACCAAATGCTGATCCTGATAAATTATTTCAAGCTGTTCTGACATAGTTACCTTGTGAAAAAGGGAGCAACTCATCTTTGTCTGCTCTAAATAGCACAGCCGCACCAAAAACAGCAGCGGCAATCGCCACCAAACGAACCGGTCTTTTTTATTTCTACAATTGATTGCTACATGGGATACTCTTTATCTCGAAAGGGAGAGATTCAATGGACAAGACCATCTGCTACTGCTTCAATTACTCTGAAGCAGACATCAAAAATGATTTCATGCGGAACTCTGGCCGTTCTCTTATTCTGGAAAAGATTGCTGAGGAAAAGCAGCGTGGCGGTTGTCACTGCAAAACGGAGCACCCACAAGGCCGTTGATGCCTGCCCGACGTCCGCCGTGTTGTGGACCAAATCAAAAAGGACCTTAAATGACTCAAGGACAAGTGATTCTACTGATCGTTATCTGTTGCCTGCTCGGTGCCATCATGGCCTTCACCCAGTACGACATGCTGATGGGGCCCTGATTACCACTCGGCAAAGGGGGCTTTCACTAGGTTGGAATTATAGTAGCGCGGATTACCTGAGACCTCCTGTCCGGCCCAATCGGGCCGTTCAAATTCGGCTTCTTCCGATTCAAGTTCGACTTCCGCTAGAATCAAGCCATCATTTGCGCCGTAAAATTCATCCACCTCCCAGATCAGACCGGCATATTCAACCCGGTAGCGGGTTTTTTCAATCAATGGCCGCAGACAGAGGTTGTCGAGCAGTTCCATCGCCTCTTGCCGGGGGATTTGGTACTCATACTCAAGCCGACTGATCCCTGCGGTTTTTCCCTTGATGGTCAGCTTGCCGATATCCCCTTCCAGCCGGACCCGCACGGTACGGTGAGGCTCCACAGACAGGTACCCTTGCCGAAACAGGATGCCCATGGCATTTTCTCGCCAGCTGTCGTCAAGAACCAAAAATTTCCTTTCAATTTCAATTCCCATCAGCTCACCTATTCGACCTCACCATCAAAATAGTGCCATTTGCCTTTGAAGCGTTTGAAGCGGGAAATTTCATGCATCTGCTTTTCTTCACCAAACTGGCGATAATAAGCGATGAACTCGACCTTGCCGACCTTATCCAGCGAGCGTCCCTGCCGTTTATTGAGAATTTCCAACCGGGTAAATTCGGCCCGATTGGCCCAGGCGGTTATTTCTCGTTTGAAATCGTCATCCCTTTTATCCGGATGAGTCGTCTCATAGAGATAATCGACTTGCTTTAGCGCGTAAGCAGAAAAACGTGAACGCATAAGTTGCTCTGCTGTTTTCGCCAACTCTTTCCCCGAATGGAATGGGGCACAGCAATCGGTATACTGATCTCCACTGCCGCAGGGGCACAGCTCTTTATTTATCAACATTTTCTGTCACATCTCCCGCAAGTGAAATTTCACCGGCCTCTTCAATTTTGATCTTTGGTAAAAATTTGCCGACATCCAAGCGAGCGGAAAAAGAATACCGGACCGACTCTTGCGGTTGACTCAACAGCTTGCCAAACAGCCGAACCGAACTGACCAGATCGGGCATCGCCCGCAGCAAGACATCCCCCTCGCCGTAGGCAGCAATCGTCGGCAGCTCACTGGCCACACCGGTTAACACTCGGTGCCCTTCCAGTTCGACCTCATAAGCCAGCCCAAGAAGCGACAATGGGGTTCGGTTGGGATTCAAAACCCGTAGACCGATTTCAAATTCCGGCACCATTCCGTCTGTCGGCAACACGCGGACACTACTGACACTGACAGTCGGCTGTTCAAAATCGGGGCTAAGCGTTGCACAGCCGCTTAACAAAAAAACCATTAGCAGCATTATAAGTTTTTGCATCGACACCTCTTTGTACATTCAATACAGATACGCCTGCCGCAACCGCAGCTCCAACCGCCCGGCCAACCAGGAACAACTGAAGGTCAGGATAAAATAGAGTAGCGTTACGGTGATCCAGACCTCAAAGGTCAAATAAGTCGCGGCCATCAGCTCCATCCCCTGAAAAGTCAGCTCCTGGATTGAAATAACCGAAACAATCGCCGAATCTTTGATCGTCGAAATCGCTTGGCCAGTCAATGGAGGAATCATCCGCTGAAATGCTTGTGGCAGGATGATGTGACGCAGCAGTTGCCAGCGTTTCATCCCCAACGCCCGCCCCGCTTCCCACTGACCGGTTGCGATCGAGTTGACCCCGGCGCGGACAATTTCGCCGATATAAGCCCCTTCGAATAGTGCCAACGTCATCACAGCAGCAAGAAAAGCTTCGAGCTGATCGATCGGTGCGAAAAACACTTCTGCACAACTCTGCAGCCACGCCGGCGCAGTCGCCAACCGCTCACTGATCTGCAGCAGCGGCAGGATCTGATCGCTGAGAAAATAATAAAAGATCAGCACCAGCACCAGCGGCGGCAGATTGCGCAGCAGGGTGACAAAAGTGCCGCCGAGCAGCCGATTAAACAGATGCAGACTGGTCCGCAGCAAACCAGCGAGCAGCCCGATCGGCAACGCAAACAGCAGACTCCAGAAGCTGAGCCGGATGGTGGTCAGCAAGCCCTGCAGCAGCAGATTCGTGGTCCAGCCATCGGTTTCATCAAACCGAAGCAGATACTGGGGAATGACCGACCAGTTCCAGCGGTAGTCGAGCCCCGTTTCAACCCGATAACCGAGAAAGCAGAAGGCTCCAATGACCAGCAGCAGCAACATATTATCGAGTCGACCCCAGCGGGATCGACGCTGCATCATCAACCGTTAACCCCTATTCGACCAGACTCTTCCAGTCTTGAGTGGTAAACCAGTAATCGTAACGCTCCTGCAGCCAGCCATCGGCATTTTTCACCAAAATCCAATTGTTCAGATAATTGAGGAAATCGACATCCCCCTTACCGATCGCAAACCCGATCGGCTCTTTGGTAAAGGTTTTTCCTTCGAGCGGCAAGAAAGTTTTATCCGCATATTTCAGGTTCTGGAATTCCGGGAAGGGCTGTGAGCTGACCATCGCCGCAGCGCGGTTGTTGAGGACTTCCTGCAGCGCTTGCCCTTCGTCGTCAAACAGGCGAATTTGGGCGTTCGGCAGAAATTTTTTCGCCGCTGCTGCTGCGGTGGTCCCGATCCGCGCGACGATTGTCATCTCGGCGGAGTTGTAAGCGTTCAGTCCCAGCTTGCCACCCGCCAGTTTCTGGTTGGCTATCATCGACATACCGGTAAATTCGTACGGATTGCTGAAATTGACTTTGAGGTTCCGCGCCGGGGTAATCCCCATTCCGCCGATAATAATATCGAACTTGCCGGTCAGCAGCGCCGGGATAATCCCCGACCATTTGGTCGGCACAAATTGGATTTCAACGCCCATGTCTGCGGCCAGCTGCCTTGCTACCTCAATTTCAAAACCAGTGTAGCCGCCTTTTTTGTCTTTCATCGCCCAGGGGACAAAAGTAGAAAACCCGACCCGTAACTGGTTTTTTGAAATCACCTTTTCCAAAGTGCTCTGCTGGG
>CALZLE010000388.1 GCA_945788205.1 uncultured Desulfuromonadales bacterium | reverse complement strand
TCTGCCAAGTTCCTGGATAAACATCAATTGATAGTTTTAAAATCAAACATCTTGCGACGGGGCTAACAAGGGTCGCGCTAATAGAGCCGATCATCCATCATCATCGCTTCGAATATCTGCGCAGGCGAAGAATCACTCTGTTTGGCAAGAGACTTCAAATTCATCTTCTCATCAACATCGGCGAAGCCCTTCTCTTTTAGAAACGCCAAGGCTCCCGGAAGCTTTAAATCCATCTTGCTGCACAATTGTTTCAAGGTCAGCAACTCAGCGTGAGGAAATGGCGGATGAACCTCTTGCCCGGCGTACCAGGTCTTTTTGATCGTGCTGCCAAGATCCATAACACTGCTAAAAGGAGCAACCCCCGCAATGCTGCCGTGAGTACTGATGATGATAATAACCAACACCAGAACCAGCTCACTGCGCATACTGTAGGTTTTTTTTACGCGATCTTTCAGGTACGAAATCAGCGCTTTGAAGTTAAATGCCAGGTGAAAAATAGTGGCAAAAAAGAAAACAAAACTGAGAACCGTGTGAATTGTCCCCCACTGCTCTTTACCGAGGGTCAGAAAGCGCCAATCAGCCCAGTAAGCAATGCGGCCTTCCGGCATGATGTAGGCAACAATCCCCGAGGCAATCATAATCAGCCCACTGAAGGTGACCAACAACGAGATAAAACCACGGAACCTGAAACCACTTTCCCAGAACATACGCGAACCTCTTTTGCTTTTTTGTTCTCATGAAAAAGGGCGAAAGACCTTTCGATCCTTCGCCCTTAGCTTTTCAGTTGTCGATTGCGGTAAAAAGCTTAAGCTTCTTCTGCACTGACAACAACCTTCAACTCGGCAACGACGCCGGCATCAAGTTTGACAACAACAGTGTGCTCACCGAGGGTTTTGATCGGCTCAGCCAGCTGAATCTTTTTACGATCGACTTCGATCCCAGCTGCCTGGATTTTAGCTTCCAGATCCATGGAGGTCACGGAACCGAACAGCTTACCTTCTTCACTGGCGCGCTGAGTAAATTCGCAAGCGACCTTCTCGATACGAGCCTTGATAGCCTCAGCATCCTTGGTTGCTTTTTCCAACTTGCGACCAAGCTGACGTTTCTGGTGCTCAAGTTCTTTGACGTTACGCTCGTTAGCGATCAACGCCAGGCCCTTGGGAACCAGGTAGTTGCGGGCATAACCAGGCTTAACAGTAACCTGATCTCCGATCACGCCGAGACCATCGACGTTCTCTTGTAGAATAATATTGACACTCATGAGTTTCCTCCGTATCAGAACGAGTTTTTTATCAATCTTTTTTCCGGGGCTGGCGAAAATCGATCCACAGATCAAAAACACCAACACCGGTTATTATCAATGGCAGCGGGTTGAGAATAAACAACAACGCGTAAACCAACCCTTTTAACAGCGGCGAATACGCCTTACGCTGCAAGAAATTACTGACCACTGCCAACCCTTGTAAAAAATAGAGCGGCAACAATATAGCCAGCAAGTTCCGACCGATCAGAGCGAGTTGCTCAACCGGCGCGAATGTGGCGAACCCTGAAACAATAAGTAGCCAGATCAATCCTGCCGGCAAGCGCCAGTTGGCAAAGGGCATTCCTGAAATCTGGTAATAATTTTTCTTCAGTCGTTGCAACAAAGCCAAACAGAGAAACTGTATCGCCATTACTCCGGCAACAAAGAGCCCGTAAAAACTTTGCTGGATAAAGGTTGCCAAGCCATCAACAACCTTCTGCAACTCCTGCAACTGTGATTCATCAAAGCCAGCCTCGCGATAAATCAGCATCGCCTGATCGACTTCAGCCTGAATCACCTGACCAACCACCTGGTCGAAACGACCTTCGCTGGCCAACACCGCAACAATCGCGATAATAACTGTTGCAATGACTGCCCCGGCAACCGAGATAAATACCGCTCGATCCCAGGACTGTTTCTGCTGTAATAAAAATGGCAGCAGCAACGAACCGACCCCGAACAGGCCAAGATAGGCGGTCAGGGTATAAAGTGGAGCCAACTGCATCAGCAACAGGCTGACCACTGCAACGACAACAATCCCGGTCCGCAGACCGAAACGCATACTCAAGTAAGCAGCGGCAATTGGAGTCAGAAGGTTAAGTGCCGCCCCCATCGGGCCGAGCAAACTCCCTCCCTGCAGGAAGAGCAGAGTGACTCCGATACCGACCGCAGTCAGCAGGACAGCTTGAGCTCTCATCGCTGGACGGCTCGACGTTGTCTATCTGACAGCGTGTGACTCGGTGTACGGCAGCAGAGCGATTTGACGGGCATTTTTGATCGCCTCGGCAATGCCACGCTGATGCAGAGCACAAGTCCCGGAAATCCGACGCGGAACAATCTTGCCACGCTCGGTCAGGTAGTAACGCAGGTTATTGATATCTTTGTAATCGATCTTCGCGTTTTTATCTGCACAGTAACGGCAGATTTTACGACGGCCGAAACGACGGCGCGGTGCGCCAGATGATGCTGGACGACTTGGTCTTTCGTAAGCCATGATTATACTCCTCGATTGCTATTAATTACTTTTCTTCGGCAGCTTCTTCAGTCGAAGCCTCTTCCACAACCTCAGCTTCAGGTTCTTCCGCAGCAATCTCAACCGCTGGGAACTCACCTTCAAAGCGTACAGTCAGGAAACGCAGCACCTTTTCGTCCAACCGCATGCGACGCTCAAATTCGGCGATCACATCTGGGCCGGCACTGAACAGGGTCTGCACATAGCAACCGCGCTCAACTTTGTTGATCGGGTACGCCAGCTTGCGGACGCCCCAGTTATCCAGCTTGTTGATTTCAGCACCTTGATCGGCGAGAATCTTCTGGAATTTTTCCACCATGGCCGTCAGCTCATCGCCGACCACTTCCGGATGGATGATGTAGAGTGATTCGTAGTTCCTCATCAATGTTTCTCCTCTCGGATTAAGCAGCCCCAGGTACAATCCTGGAGCAAGGAAACGATCTGGGCCCCAACGGCTCCAGACGAAACATAAGCTTGTATCATAAACGCCCTTTTGGTTCAAGCCATTTCCGGACAAAAAAGAACGTTGTTCAGGGAGGTTAGAAAAAAATCAATCAGCTGAGGTGATCACCGGGACTATGTTGATGATGATGCTCTTCATTCTCGTGATCTGCATGACTGTGTTCATGAAACTCACCCTGTAAGGGATGACTGTGCCCTCCTGTCACTGCATCGTGAGTATGGGTGTAGTTGTGGCTGTGCTCGTGATCATGCTCATGAGGATGAGAATGGGTTATGTCGCCGTGCCGATGCGAATGTTCGTGAAAGTGGCGATGTTGATGCGAATGTTCGTGCCGGTGCTGCAATTCCAACACTTCGCGGGAACGGACATTTTTATAGCTCAAAGCCAGTAAATTGAGCTCCTTCTGCCCCTGATCGGCGAGAAACTCTGCGGTACTGTAATCCTCCAACACTTTGCCACGATGCAGTACGAGCGTCCGACTGGTCAGCTCGGCGACCAGAAACGGATCGTGGGTTACCAGAATTCGCGTTTGCGGCAATTCCTGCAAAATCTCCAGCAGCAACTCTTCTCCCTGCGGATCGAGTCCGGCAGTCGGTTCATCGAGGATCAGCAGTTCCGGTTCCATACTCAGCACCGTCGCAATTGCCAGCCGCTTGCGTTCGCCACCGGAAAGGTGCAACGGCACCCGCTGTTGATAGCCATCCAACCTTACCCGCTTCAATGCGTCATTGACGCGCCGCTCTACTTCCGGTTTCGACAAACCAAGCTGCTTTGGTCCAAAACCAACCTCCTCGGCGCAAGACGCGCAGAACAGCTGATCGGCCGGATCCTGAAATACGATTCCGACTTTGCGCCAGAGCAGTTGCCGCTGGGAACTCGTGAGCGGAAGACCGTTAAACAGATGCCCCCCCTCACCACTAAAAATTCCCATCAAGCAATTAAGCAGCGTGGTTTTACCCGCGCCATTCTCACCAACAATAGCCACCGACTCGCCGCTTTTAAGAGCGAAATCAACACCCCCCAAAGCCGCTGTCCCATCTGCATAGCGATAGCGATAATCGGTCAGTTCCACAACTGCAGACCGATCAGCCACGGTGTCAGCAGCACGCTCAGGGACTCCCGGTACCGCGACCGGATCGATCAGTTGTGGCAATTCACGATCAGCAGCCCCGGACAAACGAAAAGAGAAATCGAGCCCATGTTCACGCATCGAAGGTGGGTGTGCAACCAGTTCGGCCATACTGTAATCGTGGTGCACCTGCCCCCTGTCGAGCACGACCGCACGCTGGCACAGCTCAAACGCGAACAGCAGGTCATGAGTTATACAAATCAACGTGCCCTGATAATTTCGCAACAACTCAACC
>CALZLE010000387.1 GCA_945788205.1 uncultured Desulfuromonadales bacterium | reverse complement strand
GAACAGAACTTCGCCCGACTGGGTCGCATCGATGGCAGAAATTTGATAGGCGTTCGTTGCCAGGTGCCGGGCGTGCAGAAACAGGCTGGTGGCAATGATTCCAGAGAATATTGCCACCAGTGCTGTGTTGATCACTTGTCCGGCAGAGGGTGCTGGCGGGGCAACAAACAGAAGCAGCAGCAACCAGAATGGAATAGTCCCGAGCGTCAGCAGCAGAATGCGATTAAAGGCATCGCTCAGCAGTGAATCGTTAATTTCTGGAATCAGTCGGTTTCCGCCGCGTTGGGCTTCCCAGAGGATCTGGTTGCCGAGAGGGTAGGCAAAGGCGGCGACCAAAACCGGCAGGCCTCCGAGCAACAACTCTCGCCAGTTGGACATCTCCAATTGCTCGACATTGACCAGTATAATTCCGCTGAAAATGATGAAGATGAACAAGACGGCCTTCAGCGGCACGGCTCGGCCGAACAGCAACAAGACCAACGGTGAGGCGAGGATTGTTGTTTGCCAGGTGGTGGCGATGACCCAGCCGGGGGCAAAAGAGGCACTGAAGCTGATCAGCGCATAAAAGACACCGAAACCGACACTGCCGGTCAGGGTCCAGAACAGCCAGTGCCGGCGGTAGCTGCGCAGGAGCTTGCCAAGAGTTTTTGCTCTTCCCGTTAGCACCAGCCCGCAAACCAAAAAGGCGAGCATCCACCCGTAGCGCAGTGATGCGGTCCATAGCCAGTGACCATTTTCCAGGCTCATGGCGCGATTTAAAATGAAGGTGCTGCTGAAGAAAAGCGCCGACAGTGTGCCGATCGCAATCAATCTTAACAAAGGCTTTCCTCAGGTGTTGAAGGTCAGGGCAGGTAGTCTTCGCGAAGCGGAGAAAAGACCTCGACGGCCAGAGAATCTTTCAGAACCAGCGCATCATGTTCAATATCACCGCCGATCGTCCAGCTGTCGCCGGGTTCAACCTGAAAGGTTTCGTCGCCAATGGTCAGCTGCATCTGTCCCGAGATCAGGTATCCGGTTTGCTCATGGGGGTGACTGTGGCGCGGCAACTGTGCACCCTTGCCCAAGCGAAATTCGCTCATCAGGGTGTTGTCGCCATAAGCGAGGGTTCTCATTTCGATTTTGTCGAGAACCTGCTGAAACTCAGTTGTGGCTGATTTCATAAACATAGCGATCTCTATTCTTTGCTCTCGGGGGTAACCCGGTACTTTGAATATTGTTCATCATCGGCGCCGATCAGTACCAGTTCAGTCCGGTTGATCTGAACGATTGTATCAATAAAGGTTTCCCCGACCGGGGCCTTGGATGAACTCGACGCGGTCAGCAGACTTTGGAGTTCGCTCTCTTTGATTGTCCAGGTTCCGGCCAGGCTCAATAGTAGTTTTTGCTGGTCTCTCGTTTCGAACATTTTAGCTTCATAGGTCCCGTCTGCTTTGAACGTGACGGTCCCGTAGGGAAGGTATCCCTCTTCCCAGGTCCCAATGATAAGAGAGCTAAGGAGCGCATCAATGTTGTTCCCAAAGCAAATTGCTGGAGAAATGAGCAAGCCGCAAAGCAGCAGCGAACTGATAAGTCTTTTCATTGCCTTCTTTCGACGGGCTGGCCTGGGATTGAGGCTCTGAGTGTCTGCATAGATCAAAATCATTATCTGGCGAATTCTGATAACAGTCAACGCCATCTTTTTGGTTCGATACTTCCTTTGCGGAAACTAAAAACATCTTTCTAACCTCCAGGGTCTTGGTTATGATGATTTGTCGCTGACGGAACCATTACCGAGGAGCTTGTTATGTCATTGTCACAGGAATGTCCGGCCCGAATTAATCGCCTGCAGGAAAAATTACAACAGGCCGAGCTGGATGGAGCCTTGTTTATTTATCCGATCGATATTTACTACTATGCCGGCACCCGACAGAACTCGACCCTTTGGGTGCCTGCCCAAGGAGAGCCACTGTTGCTGGTGCGCAAGAGCTTTGCCCGCGCCAAACAGGAAGCCTGTGTTGCAGAGATTCGACCTTTCCCGCGGAGCAAAGAGTTTACACCGTTGTTCAAAGATCAGCAGAAGATCGGTTTAACCTATGATGTTATGCCTTTGCAGCAATTCAATTACTACAGCAAATTGCTTCCGGGGCGCGATTTTTCTGATATCAGTATGCTGAATCGAGAGCTGCGCTCGGTGAAATCGACTTGGGAGCTTGAACGGATGCGTCACGCTGGAGCACAGCTGAGTCGGGTTTTTGCTGCAGTGGCAGATATGTTGAAACCGGGCATGCGTGAGGTTGATCTGGCGGCCGAGTTTGAAGCTGGGCTGCGACGCATCGGTGGCGAGGGTCTGGTGCGGCTGCGGGCTTTCAATCAAGAACTCTTTATGGGGTTGGTTGTTTCCGGGACCAGCGGCAGCGGTGGCGGATTTTTTGATGGTGCTGTAACCGGAGAGGGGATGTCCAGCGCGGCACCGCATGGCGCATCGGCAAAGGTCATCGAATCCGGGCAACCGGTAATGATCGATTACGCCGGTATCTTCGATGGGTACATCGTCGATATGACCCGAATGTATGCCTGTGGCAGTTTAAGCGACAAGTTGCAGAACGCTTTCGCGGTTGCTTGTAAAATCCAGGAACATATCGCAGCTGAAATGAAACCGGGTGCGATCTGCTCCGAGCTATTTGCCACCTCTGTTGAAATGGCTGAGGAGGCGGGGCTCGGAGATTGCTACATGGGGCCTCCCGGAGAACAGGCCAAATTTGTCGGGCATGGCGTTGGTCTGGAGTTGGATGAATTCCCGGTGCTTGCGCAAGGGTTTGATATGCCACTGGTGGCCGGGCAGACGATCGCTGTGGAGCCGAAGTTTGTTTTTCCGGACCTTGGGCCGATCGGCATTGAGAACACCTTCGTGGTGACGGAGCGAGGTGGTGAGAAGCTCAGCGTGCTCTCCGATGCGTTGGTGAAGGTTTAGCTGAGCGGTTGTCAGTCGTCAGCTTGTCCGATGCCCTGTTTGCGAACCTCGATTTTAGTGTAGTATGAATGTATGTACTGATTCTTTGTAAATTCAATCTGTTCTGTTGATCTCATGAGAGCGTGGTTGTCACGAAGGAGCGAAGATGCGGCAATATAAACGGTTTTTTATCGGTGGAGAATGGTGCACTGCAGCAGGAGATGAACTGATCGCGGTGCTGAACCCGGCGACCGAAGCAGTGATCGGAGAGGTTCCGGCAGCCCTGGCCGCCGATGTTGATCTGGCGGTGACTGCAGCGAAAGATGCGCTGCCGAGTTGGTCGGCGACCAGCCCACAGGTTCGCGGCAGTTATCTGCAGCAGATTCATGCCGAACTGGTTGCCCGGGTTCCAGAGCTGGCTGATTTGATCTGCGCCGAACTGGGAATGCCGATCAAATTATCCCAACGGATTCAGGCCGGGCTGCCGGTGGCGGTGCTGGAAAGTTACATCACTCTACTCGAAGATTTTTCCTTCTCCGAGCGGATCGGCAATTCGCAGATCGTTAAAGAGCCGGTCGGAGTGGTTGCTGCGATTACTCCCTGGAATTATCCTCTGCATCAACTGATGATCAAAGTTGCTGCAGCGTTGGCCGCTGGCTGTACCATTGTTGCCAAACCGAGTGAACTGACGCCACTCAACGCATTTCTGTTGGCAGAAGTGATTGAGTCCTGTGGCTTGCCGCCGGGGGTCTTCAATCTGATCTCCGGTTATGGTCCGGTCGCCGGGGAAGCTTTGGCAGCGCACCCTGATGTCGATATGGTTTCTTTTACTGGTTCGACCCGTGCCGGTAAGCGGGTATCGATTGCCGGAGCAGAGACTATTAAACGGATTTCGCTGGAGTTGGGCGGCAAATCGGCATCGGTTATTCTGGAAGATGCCGTCCTGCCGAGGGCGATCAAGGCAACGGTGACCAACTGTTTTCTCAACTCAGGCCAGACCTGCAGTGCCCAGACCCGGATGCTGGTGCCTGAGGCTCTTTACGACCAAGCCAAAGAACTAGCGATTAAGGCGGCAAAAGGCTTTGAGCCGGGTAGCCCACTCGATATGAACACCCGCCTCGGCCCGCTGGTGTCGGCTGTGCAGCGTGATCGGGTGCTCGGTTATATCCGCCAAGGCATTGAGGAAGGTGCTGAGCTGCTATGTGGCGGGGAAGAAACCCCGGCGGCAATGCCGCTTGGCTATTATGTTCAGCCGACCCTGTTTGGCCAGGTGACCACTGAAATGACCATCGCCCGCGAAGAGATCTTCGGCCCGGTACTCTGTATCATGAGTTATAAGGATGAAGAAGATGCCATCCGGATTGCTAACGCGACAGATTACGGTTTAGCTGGTGGTGTCTGGTCGGCCGACGTCGATCGCGCCGAGCGGGTCGCCCGTCGGTTGCGGACCGGGCAAGTCGATAT
>CALZLE010000386.1 GCA_945788205.1 uncultured Desulfuromonadales bacterium | reverse complement strand
TCCATAGCCGTGGGCGACCGCCAAGCAACCACCACAGGCAGCCCGCAAACGACAGCCCCCACACTCTTCACAACCACGTCGATAAGCCTGCGCCGGAGATGAATAGTAAATATTCTGCAAACTTTGTCGGTTTATATCACCAATCGGCGACGGAAATTTACGGCAAGCATGCACCTGTACGTCCGGCAGCAAAGAAACAAAATTAAAAGCTGCACCACAACCAAACCCGGTACAGCCGCCGAACAAACCAAGCTTCTGTTTTTCCCGCTCAATATTGATTAAGCTATCTTTCAAAGCCATTACGGGGTTTTTCTGCTGGGCCTGCAGATATTCACGAACAAAAGTGCGGTAATCGTTCGGATGTGGAGACTCTAGATTGGCCCCCTCTCCCACCATCGACAAACGATTGTAGGTAAACAGGTCGACCTTGTTCCGCAGCAACTCGGCCAGAGGCAAAACCTGGTCCATGTTGGCTTGCGTCAGAGTCAGCATAACCATCGAATAGACATTCTTCTTTTTCAGCAACTCGAGAAAGGCGAAGACAGAAGCAAAGTTGCCCTCGCCACGTATCTGGTCATTGTGCTCTTGTAAACCTTCCAAACTGACTTGAAAAAAAACCGGCCGGGCAATTTTTAATAAGCGATCGAGCGCTGTTTCACTGACCGGATTCCCCAGTATTGCCAGACTCAGGTTACGTTCATGTGCGGCACGGTAAAGGGAATAAAAGTCGGGGTGCATAAACGGGTTGCCGCCAGAAAAAGAGACCTGTCCATAAACATTATGCGCAAGGCAGAATTGGCGCATCTGGTCAAGCACATCGAGCCCTTGAGAGAGACTGACATCATCCCGGCGACTACGATCATAGCAGTGCTGACAGTGAAGATCGCAACGATGGGTGATATGCCACTGCAACGTAAAAGCACTGGCCTGGAGATATTTTTTCGGTGTCTCCGGTCGGAAACTGAAATCTTCCGGCTGTCGGCACAGTGTTGACTCTGGTTGCAGCAACAGACCTTTTCTGACCGCTTGCTCCAGAGCTCGGTCAACATCCCCGACGGGACAGCCACTTTCTTTGGCAACAGCAACGGGTTCGAGCCCCTCGACAACAACCTTGAGTGCCAGCAAATCTGAACTGCTTGCAACGGCCTGACAGAAGGTCCCACTTTGGGGGTGCCGCCAGAACAACAAGAACTGTTTATCTGCATAAGGGACACATTGATCTCCCGTCAAGAGAGTCAGCAATGGAGCCCAACTGACCTCGACCAATTCCAGGGCCGAGTTAACCTGTCTCTTCTCTCCGGCATCTTGCTGTACCTCTTTCAGTGACTGAATCCGCTGTACTGCCAATTCAGCGCGGGCCAGATCGGGGAGAAAAGCAGGACAGTCAGCGTTTTCGACCAACCACTGCAACTTATCAGGGAGCACCTCCGCAGTCAGCGCGACCAACTGATCCACTATTGAGGCGGACAAATACCCCCAGCAAACAGGGAAGGATTTCTCTAAATCATGCATCTCGAACTCACCAAAAAAACGGATCAGCATGTCCCCAGGGGCAAAACCGATCCGTTGACGGTAGACTTTCCTTAACTCTTGATCCTTTTTCGGTACTCACGGTACCGATTATTTTGAACCACCTCAACCACTACCTGCAGGCTTCTTTTCCTCGTCGGTGCTCACGGCACCATCTTTGTGACCACTTCAGCCACTACCAGGAATCTTCTTTTCTTCATCTGTGCTTGCATCACTATCGGTGTGCTCATCGTCAGTGCTCACGGCACCTTCAGTTTGCCCACCTCAACCACTTGTTCCTTGATTTTCAGCGCGAACTGCGCCGTCTCCTTTACCGCCTCAACCACTACCCGCTTGCACCTGCGGCGGGAAAGTTACCCCGCCCGCAGACACCAAGGTTGCAATACCGAGGCCAGCGAGGATTTTTTTCAAATCCTTACTCTCCATCTGCAATCTCCTTGCTCTGGGGAAACAAAAAACATTACATACACAAAACACATAAAGTCACTATTAAATCTAGCTCTAATGATTCGCTTGTCAAACCTGTTGATAAAATATATCCTCAGAAATACCACCTTAGTAACAACCCGCCAGTATCGCCTGACATCCCAAATTCACTGCGAACCTGAACCAAACCGGTTTGTGGGTCGAGTTGACTTTTGTCGCCTGAGGAAAAGGCCCAGAACAGATCAAGCTGCAGATTATCCGACAGGGAGACAACCAGTTGTGGCCGGATCAAACTGGAAGAATCCTGCAGGTTAAAAATCAACAGCCCATTTGCTGTAACCAACGGGTGAAACTCATAAGAAGGGCCAAGCAAGAGGTAATGTCGACCGAGCAGAAAACTCAACCCTTCTACGAGCGGTGCTGAAGCGATAATTTGGGGGTATTGCGCCGGGTCATCGCTACCGGGCCCATTGTAAAGATATTCACTGATTAGCACCAAACCGTTATCAAATCGATACCAACCCTCCAGTGCGGCGATCGCAAAGTTGTCGCGGCGATCACCATCCAGCTGACCAACCCTGGTTCCACGATACCAGCTGAATTCACCTTTGAGGCCGAGAGGTCCTAACTCCCCCGCCATACCGAGACCAATCATCGGCCGATCACGCAGTGAACCGGTCAACAGCAGCAGGTCAAGATTGCCAAGATTCTCGCTGAAGGTCAGCAAGTAGCTGTTGTGACGCGGCTGATCACCGAATACGACCACACCACCAACCTGTCCGCCCAGACCGAAGTAGCGGGTCAGCTTAATCGCATCGACACCCGGCCGGACATCCACGTCGAGGGCATCGGGCGGAAAAGGAGCGATCACATCGAGAGGTGAAAACAGACTGATCCGACCGAAACCTATCGCTTGTCGACCGACGACCCACTGAACCCCCGCCTGTTCTCCGTGCAAATTGAATCGATCGAGGCGTAACTGGGATTCAAAGCGACCGCCACGATTCCAGCTCTTTTCTGCATCGACCAACCAATTGATCGAGCCCTGTGGCACTTCCACAAGTTCTGACGGATCACTCCAAAGCAACTGTTGCTCAACAGAGGCTTCAAAATCGGCGAAACGGGCAAGTTCACCCGTCAAGTCAAGACGGAAACTCGCTGACGAAATAAACCCATCGTCACTATCATTCGGAATCTGATCGAGATACAGGTTAAGGCTTTTCAAGTGTCCACCCACCTGCACATCAGGAGGGAACTCGGCAAAAACCGGGCAAGACCAAACAAGCAGCAAAAAAACAGCTAAAAACCATTTCACCGGTCCGACTCCAAGCGCCCATCGCGAAGGCTCACCACCCGCTGTGCGTGAGAGATAACCAGTGGATCGTGTGAACAGAAAACAAAGGTCATTCCCTGTTCCTGATTAAGCTTCTTCATCAAAGCCAGCAGATCTTCACTGGTCTGCGAATCGAGGCTGGCGGTCGGTTCATCGGCAAGAATCACTGTCGGCTCGGCCGCCATTGCCCTGGCGATCGCAACCCGCTGCTGCTGGCCGCCCGACAGGTCAGATGGCTTACGATCCTCCAAACCCTGTAAGCCAAGCTCGGCAAACAGCTGCACAATCCGTTGTCGCCGCTGCTGCTTATCAACTTTCATCAACATCAGGGTAAATTCGGCATTTTCCGCCGCCGTTAAAACCGGGATTAAATTATAGGACTGGAAGATAAAACCGATTTTATTCAAGCGCAGCTTTGCCAGTTCTTTCGCTGTAGCCTGTCCGACATTCTGACCATCGAGCCAGACCTCTCCCTCGCTCGGGCGATCAAGGCAACCGATCATATTCAGCAGCGTCGTTTTCCCGCTCCCCGAAGGGCCTGCCAGCACGGTGAACTCACCAGCCTCAATCTGTAATGATAGATCCTCAACCGCAACAACCTGCTGATTACCGAGGGGATAAAGCTTGCTGACAGCTTTCAGTTCGATCAGAGACATCGACAAATCTCCGTAAAATTATTTTTTAGTGATGACGTAAAGCTTCGGCAGGCAAAATACGGCCTGCTTTTCTCGCCGGATAAATCGCTGCAATCAGCGAAAGCAACAGCATAAAGACTGCGATCTGCAGCATGTAAGGGACATCCCAGGCCGCTCGCATGATCGGATCAAAGACCACACCGCCAAACTCCAGGTTCTCTTCGATAAAGTCGCGCAGATCGATGCCAACAGCTTGCAGATACCAGGTCAACAGTGAACCGAGCAAACTCCCGAAGAGCATCGCCACTAACCCGAGCAACAACGCTTCGACAAAAACCAGAATCCGCAGACGGTTAGCGCTGGCACCGACAGCGAGAATCACTCCGAACTCCCGAAAACGTTCCATCACCGACATCAACAAGGTGTTAATCACCCCAATAGTGACGATCAGCAGCATGATGATAAAAATAAACTTCTGGCTGGCGTAATCGAGTTTGATGGCGTTCGACAGATTCGGCATCGCCTCATCCCAAGGGAGCAAACTTAATTGCGCTCGGCTCTGCAACATTTTCTGCAAAGCTGGATAAACCTTGCGATCTGCTTGCTGATTTTTCAGAACGACTGCCAGTTCATGAATTTCACCGGGGATGCCGGCCAAAGCCGCAGCCCGTTCCCGCCCAACCAGAAGTAATGATTTGTCGACAATCTTGACCCCGGTGGTCACGACGCTGTGAACGCGAAACATTTCACTGACCAGCTCACCGCTTCGACTCTGTAATGTCACCACGAACTTGTTGCCCGGCTTTAATTGCAGCTCTTTGAGCAATCGGCTGCCAAGGATCGCTTCGCGACCGGCGAGGGTCGGAAGCTGTTCAGCCGGCAAGTTTTTCAGAAACGGATTGACCTGCCATTCTGTTTGCGGATCGATCCCCGTCAACAGAATCCCACGACTTTCACGACTCGATTGTGCCAGCCCCGGCAAGTAGAGTCGCGGTACCGCGGCTTCAACACCATCAAGTTCGTTGATCCGCGCAGTCAGCTGTTGGGGGTCGAAGGAAAACTTCTCATCTCGACCGGCAACATAATCCTGCTGGTAGATGACCAGATGCCCGCTCCCGGCCCGGACCCCACTATCGATCATCGCCGAATAAACGCCATAGGAAAGGTTGTGAAACCCCTGCACCAGCATCAAACTGAAACTGAGCGCTGCCAACGTGATCAAAGTCCGCCGGCGGCTGCGCCAGAGATTCTTCCAGGCAAGAAGGAAGATGTCCATCCGCTACTCCTGACGAATCGCCACCACCGGCTGCATCCGGGCGGCGCGATTTGCGGGTAAAAAACCAGCCAACAGACAGACCAGCAACAGCAGAATAGCAGGGATAATGATATTTGCGGGTTCCAGAACCGCATGCAGGCGCGGCAGAATAGTACCGCCAGCATAAGTGATCGGCGTTAAACTCCCGGACAGGTCGACGCCGACATAAGCCATGTAAAGGCTGAGCAGAATTCCGAGGCCGACGCCGACAACCAGCGCAATCAACCCCATCACCAGCGTCTCCAGCAGCACCATCAAACGAACCTGGCCTGGCCGCATACCGACCGCCATCAAGACGCCGAACTCACGGGTTCGCTCCATCACCGACATAAAAAAGGTATTGATGATGCCAAGGGCGGTCGCAATGTAAAGGATAATGACGATAATCATCCGCGAGACATCGTAGCTGGCGACCACTTCACGCATCTCGGGCAACATCTGCCCCCAATCGAGAACTTCCAACGCAGCGGGTAATTGTTGCTGCAGACTCTCCGCGAACGTTGCCGCCAGTACCGGGTGTTCAATCCGCACAGCAATTTCATGCAACGTGCCCGGCAGCACTAAGAGCTGCCGCAACCAGTCCAACGGCACCAAAACCAGACTGTTATCGTGCCCCTGATCGCCGGTAGAAAAAATGCCGCGGACCAGCAGTAGGTCATTACCGATAGATCCGTCAGCAGCCTGGGTGACAAACACCAGTTGATCGCCCGGCTGCACAGCCAGCCGTCGCGCCAATCCGGCTCCGATCACAGCACCATTCTGATCCTCCGACTGCAGGTAAGAACCGGTCTTTAAATGTTCTTGCAGACTGGTCACCTGCTGCTCGCGTTCTGGCAAGACTCCGAGCAGTTCGACCGGTGAACTGTTATTCTGATGAGACAGCAGACCAAAGCTGCGCAAGCGGGGTGATGAACCGAGGACCTGCTCTTGCTGCAAAACACCAAGGTCGGTTTCGTCGCTAAAGTTGGCAAACATGTCACGATTATCCTGATATCCCTCTGCGCTGATGACCAAATGGCCAAAATACTGCTCCGTCGCCGAAGCCAGCATATCTTTGAGCATCCCGGAGAAAACTCCCAAACAGAGAATCAGCAGCGCAGATGAGACAACCATCGCCGACAGCGTCAACAGAGTCCTGCGCCGGTTCCGCCAGATATTTCTCAAGGCCAGTTGCCAGAGCATCAACGCCGTCCCTTCAGTCGACCGAGAGAGAAATAGCTCTCATCGAGATCGATATCAAACTTGACCTTCCGATAATGCATCAACGTCATTTCCTCCGGCTTCTCCACCGGGAAAACCGTCATTTTGAGAGGGATGGTCCGGCCACTAACCGTCTGCACATCAGCAAAAACAATCCTTCTGACTAAAACACTCTCTTCGTCAAAGTACTCGATCTCGATCGGCACCAAAGGCTCTTTCTGTAACCGATAAATAATTTTTCCCCAGATCACCGGAGCCTCCGGCTTGGGAATTCCCTCAATCGTCCAAACCTGATCATCTTCTTTCAGGAGATTGAAATCGTAATCTTCATCAATATGATTCGCTTTAACCAGGTCATCATTGGTGATGTGGCTGCCCATCCAGGAACCGCCCATCATCGACGGCGGAATTCGGATCACCCGGTCGACTTTCGGCAGAAAATTCCAGACCTCACGTTCAACTTTGAGGGTTGCAACCCCCTTCTCTTTGGCCGGAGCGAGAATCCGAACCAGAAAGCGTTCTCTGCCAAGAGACCAGGATTCCATTGTGAGATGCCGCTCCCAGTGGCCGGTTTTGATCGTCATCTCCAGTTCGATTTCAGAGGAATCACCACTGTATTGCTGCTCAACGGTGCGGATCAGTTCACTTAATTCGCTGGCCATTACCGGCGCAACACTGCACTGCAACAAAACAATGAACAGCACAACAGAAATTGTCTTTCGCATGGTCTCCCTTGCCGACTGAAACATCCTGCTGAACGGTTTCAGACCGAATTTTCACTGGTTGGTTCGGCGAACTTATAACAATTTTTACCGGAACGTTTCGCTGCATACATGGCATTATCAGCACGCTGAATCAGTTCACTGGCATTCAGATCTTGGCCTTCAAAAAATGTCACGCCGATGCTGCAACTGATTTCGACCCGAATCCCGCTGACATTAAATACCCGCCGCAAACCAGCCAGAAGATTTTCGCAGGCAGTGCTGACTGCAGAGCGATCTTCGACATTGCTGAGAAGCAGAGCAAACTCGTCGCCACCAATGCGCGCAACCGTATCAGATTCTCGCACCGTATCGAGCATCCGCGTCGCGACCTGTTGTAATAAACGGTCACCGATATCGTGTCCAAAATTGTCATTGACCGGCTTAAACTCGTCGAGGTCGACAAATAACAGGGCAAACTGCCCTCCCTGTCGCTTTACCTGAGCCATCGCGACCTGCAATCGGTCCATCAGCAAGGTTCGATTCGGCAAACCGGTCAGGTTATCATGGCTGGCCAGCCGTTTAATCCGTTCCTCCATCTGTCGCCGTTCCGTCACGTCACGCACAATTAAAGTGTAAAGCGGCTTTCCGGCAACGGTCCCACGTGAGACACTCAATTCGGTAGGGAAAATAGTGCCATCCTTGTGCTGCCCCAAAACATCCAGGGTTTGTTGCCTCGCCCAGGGAGACTTGACCTCTGCCAACTGTTTTAAAGTCATTGGATTTTCAGCGCTTGAAAACTGGAGAAAACAGGTGATTGGCATATTTAACGCTTCTGCGGACGTGCAGCCGAAAGTCCGCTCAGCGCCAGCACTCCAAAACCGTACCCGCTCTGCGGTATTAATCGAAATGACTGCATCAACCGAGGAGTTTGCTACCGAGCGGAAATGCTCTTCCCGCTCTGCCAAGCCGATTTCAGCCGCGCCTACCCGGCCCAGAGTCCGGAATAAAAGAACCAGCG